>JAZNFB010000332.1:0-6012 GCA_045588895.1 Candidatus Flemingiibacterium sp. | reverse complement strand
GTACTCACTTCTCATCTCTTGTTGTTCAATTTTCAAAGACCATTGCTTGCCGTCACCCTTTTTGCGGCGACTCGATTATTATATCACATCGTCTCCACTTTGTCAATACCTTTTACTAAATTTCTTTTGAAAAAGTTTTTTGACATTCCACAAACTTGTGGAAAGCTGTTTTCGTGACAGCTTTAATAGTATACCACATCAGCTTCAATTTGTCAACGGTTTTTTTAATTTTTCTTCATGTTTGGCACAAATGTGCATAAACACTCAAACCAAGTGAATACTGTTGTAAGAGGTGTCAGTATGCTTACTATTATTATCCGCATTATACTAATTTATCTTCTGCTTATCGGCACGATGCGTCTTATGGGTAAACGCCAGATCGGCGAGCTTCAACTATCAGAGCTTGTAACAACATTTCTGCTTTCAGAGCTTGCCGCCGCTCCCATCACCGATGACCAGATCCCTCTCGCATTCGCAATCGTTCCTATCTCCGTTTTACTGTCATTCGAGGTCATAATCTCATTCGCCGTCACAAAGATACCAATACTCAAACCATTATTCGACGGCAAGCCGAGTGTGCTCATTCGCCGTGGTGAGCTTGATATAAAGGAGATCGGACGTGTACGGATCAGCGTCGAAGAGCTTCTTTCACAACTTCGCGTTGCCGGAGTTGCCGATATTTCCGACGTTGATTATGCCATACTCGAACAAAACGGTCAGCTTTCGGTTATAACAAAGCGCAAGGATTCACCGCCGACCGCCTCAGACCTAAAAATCAAGGTTACAGAATCGGGGATCGCTCATGCGGTTGTCGTCGATTCTCACATAAGCAAGCACGCACTTGAGCAGCTCGGTCACGATCGCAAATGGCTGGATTCGCGCCTTAAGCATCATCATGTAACGCTCGACCGTGTATTTCTGTTCACCGTCAACGATGTCGGAAAGGAGAATCTCATAAAAAAATAATGCGCTCGTTTGTAATCGCTTCAATACTTCTTTCTTCTATAGTAATATTAACAATTTTCAACACATTTCACCTGACATCACGGATCGATAAAATGCTCATTCACTGTGAGGACTTAAAAAACGGCAACTCTGCCGAAACAATCGAGTCACTTCTCGACGAATGGCAAAATTGCCGCACTATCATGTCATTAACAACACACAGAAACGATATTGAACGCGCTGAAAACTCATTATTTGCAGTAAAAAATTTTGAGCCGGGCGACAGCGATTTTTATTTCGAGCTTGACATTCTCATAAGCGCGCTTGAGCATATACGTGACAGTCAAAGCTTTACGCTCGAAAATATCTTTTAGCGAAAAACAGTCACTTTATCAGATAGATATACCTCGCGGCGCATTATCGTATAATATTCCGTAAAAGGATCATCAAAAGTGATACCAAGCTTCTGCTCTGCTCCTTTTATGAGATATTCCGGATTGAGATAATCGGCACTGTCGGCAGACAGCAGTGTTTTGATGACAATGTTCTCACCATCAAATGCACACTCACGAAGATCAATATACGGCGAAATGTCAACCTCTTTTTCACCCGACTTCGAGCGTTTCACGAGCGTAAGAGGATTCGTATAGAGCTCACAGAGGGCATCCGCTGTTACAGATGTAAATTTCGGCGAGGTCATGCGTATCTCATAATCTGCCCATGCAATCTCGCTGAATTTGCGCTCACTTTGGTATACGTCAACGATCTTCATCTCATCCGTCAGGGTTTCATTTATACGGCTTTTAACTTCACTGAGTTCCATCGGTTCAACGAGACGTATATCGAAAAATTCACATTCACTTTGTGTACCGATTGAAAGCGGAAGTGAAAAAGTCAATTTTAGACGCGGATTGAAGCCTTGTGAATACCACGCCGGTATGCCTGCACGGGTGAGATTACGTGTCATCGTTCTCACAAGGTCAAGATGCGAGATAAACTGCAGGCTTCCAACCTTATAAAATTTCGCTCTTATCGGCATCGGCTGCACCATGTACGCTCACCTCCAAGCTTATTTGCTCCGCATCCGGTGCACTTCTCTGCACAGTTACGGTTTGTTACGGATTCATATGCATTGTGACGCTCACGAAGCAAGAATTTCTTATCAACGCCGCAGTCAATGATATCCCACGGCAGAACCTCATCCTCCCCGATTTCACGGCTTGCATAATACGACGGAGCAATGCCGCAATCCGCAAAAACCTGCATCCAATTATTATAATTGAAAAATTCTTCCCATGCGTCAAACTTAAAGCCACGCTTATGCGCCTCAAGTATCGCCGGCACAAGACGTCTGTCACCGCGTGCGAGCACCGCCTCGATGAGCGAAACCTCGGCATCGTGATAGTTATATTTGATCTTCGGATCGTTTATCTTTGAGCGAAGCAGCTTTTGTTTACGGTCAAGCTCCTCAAGGGTGTCCTGTGCTTCCCACTGAAAGGCTGTAAACGGCTTGGGAATAAAGCAGGCAACGCTTATTGTTACAGTCGGTGCCTTTCTGCCCTTAACTCCGCGGTAAAGGTCGTAATATGCGTCAACAACGTGCTTTGCGAGAAGTGCGATACCTTCAATGTCCTCGTCCGTTTCTGTCGGCAGACCGATCATGAAATAAAGCTTCACCTGCGTCTTTCCCGCCTCAAACGCAACACGGCAGGCACGAAGCAGATCCTCCTCGGTAACATTCTTATTGATAGCATCACGAAGCCGCTGTGTTCCTGCCTCGGGCGCAAATGTAAGTCCGGAAGCGCGGACGGTCGAAATTTTATCCATAAGCTCCTTGGTGAACATATCAAGGCGCATCGACGGGAGCGAAATATTAACCTTCGCCGCGTCTGTCCACTTAAGCAGAGTATCGCAAAGTCCGTCAATCTCCGAATAATCGCTTATAGACAGCGAGGACAAGGATATCTCGTCATAACCCGTGCTTTCTCGGAGTGCACGTGCCTGTCTGTCAAGCACCTCCACTGATTTCTCACGTATCGGACGGTAGACCATTCCTGCCTGGCAGAAGCGACAACCGCGTATACATCCTCTGTAAACCTCGAGCATGATTCTGTCGTGCACCGTTTCAATATACGGCATAACAAAACGGTCCGGGAAATATGCCTTGTCCATATCGGCGATTATACGCTTGGTGATTTTCGTCGGAATATCATCATACTTTGGCGTATACGCTTTAATTGTTCCGTTTTCATTATAGCTTACGTTATAAAGCGAGGGCACATAAAAGCCGTCAAGCTTTGCCGCCGCGTGCAGGAATTTTTCACGTGTATATTCGCCCGATTCCTTCATGTCGGCATAAAGATGCATAATTTCGGGAAGCGCTTCCTCGCCCTCTCCGATCGAAAAAACATCAAAGAAATCCGCAATCGCCTCAGGATTATATGAGCAAGGACCGCCTCCGATTATTATCGGCATACTGTCGTCACGTTCACACGAGAGAAGCGGTATTCCGGCAAGGTCGAGCGTGTTCAATACATTCGTATAGCAAAGCTCATACTGAAGCGTAAATCCGACAAAGTCAAAATCTCGCAGTGCATCGCCGCTTTCATGGGCATAGAGCGGAATGTTATATTTGCGAAGCTGTTCTTCCATGTCAACCCACGGAGTATACGCTCTCTCACACCACAAGTCAGGATGAGAGTTTATTGCGCCGTAAAGTATACGTATTCCGAGATTTGACATACCGATCTCATATGTGTCGGGAAAGCAAAAGGCAAAGCGTGCACGTACGTCCTTTTTATCTTTAATTATCTGACCGTATTCACCGCCCGTGTAACGTCCCGGCTTGAGTACACGTTTGAGTACACGCTCAGCGGTGGCTTTAGGAGTGAGGTTTTCCATAATAATCTCCATATCCTTACATATTAAAATAATGGGACACCGCACCTGACGGCATCCCACATTATTAAACCAAAAATCTTGAAATAATCATAACGGGAATTATCCAGAACAGCTGATACAGCATAAGGTAAAGCGACGAAAGAGCCGAAACTCCGCCAAACGCATTTATAAATACCATAACAACAACTCCAATGAGCATTGCAAGAACCTTCACGATCATGTTGGTCTTTATAACGCTGCCAACTCTCTCGCAAAGAGCAACCGTTCGAAGCAATGCCTTAACCGAGCGCTTCGAAACGATACCGCTATCACAACGCTCAAACGCGTGCGGAATATCCTCAACATTCTTTGAACGGATAACCTTGACGGGATACTTCGATGTCTTTATCTTCTTTGCAAGCAAGAGATCGTCGATATTGGGAACGAATGACTTAATGCCGACGCAAAGACCTGTTTTATAAAGCTGGGCAAGGATCGATTCAAATTCAGCATCAATCGTATACTGAACGTAGACCTTCGCCGCAAGCTGTCCCTCATACGCAACATAAAGTACACCAAGCCCGTTCTGCTCCACTCTGGCATTTTCACTATCGTAAGGAGTGTCGAAATCCTTCTTCTCCATATACGACGCTTTACCGAGATAAACAATAACACCATCAATAGTCACGGTAAATCCGTCGTCATCAACCTCGATAAGCTCAACGTCATCAGAATGACCGAGATCGTGAGTTGCCTGGCTGAAGACATCAGCAAGAGGACCACCGACCTTTAAGAATGCACTTGCGAGACTGTAAATAATCTCATCAATACGGTTCTGACCGTAAACCTTTATGCTCGTCACCTTAACGCCGCCGGACGGGAAAACCTCCTTATCCTCAAACGAGATGACTGCAGAGCCGGAATATTCACCAAGCGAGCATTCACCGATTATAGCACTGTCATTATCGTAAGAATCCTTGGACGCCTTATAAAAAGGATAGCTGTAAATAACAAACGCCGCAAGAGGAGTCATCAGTGCAACGGTGACAAACGCCATCGTGAATGCCTCGTAAACGCTGCCCGTTCTGATAAACGAAACAATCAGGAATATCGCCGCGATTATCAGCACAACAGGAAGCAGGATGCCGATTATGGGCTTCGGAATTTTATCCTTATCAACCCGTGAGAAGAAACCGTCAACGAAATCGGTCTTTCCAACCCGAACAATCTGCGCATCGGGCGAAACATACTCGGCAAACACGCCGCGCTCAAGCGATTCGGTTGAATCCGAAACCTCAGTCACAACAAATTTTCTCTTTCTCGATGAAACAACATTAAAGCTGAAAACATCGCGCTTGAGATTCATAAATTCATAAAGCAGAGTAAGAACAACCGCGAGTGCCGCCGGAAGATTATAAAGTCCGAAGCCCTCGGTTGGAGCCGTTATACCTGCAACGAAGGAATATATTACGGATGCCGCCAAAATAAACGCCGTAATGCTTTCGGGAATCGGTTTAAGCGATATAATCGCGCGAGCACCGTCAATAATCGGTTTCGCCGCAAGAACGCCGCACAAAACAACGAGCTGAACATCAATCATCGCATAAACCATCGGATACGAAGTCGGACGCATAAATCCGGGAAGCGACATACCGAGCATCGAGAAGTTCTCAAGAAGGAACAGGACAACCATTAAACCAAACGCCGCCGCCATTCTTATAATGAGCGTATAATATTTCGACTTGTAGCCGGTAAGTATCTCTGCATTCTGTTCTCTTGTCGTATATTCGAGCTTTTCTGAAACCACCTGCATCTGTGCGGTTTCTTCGTGCTTCTGGATGATATCATCCTGAATTTCGAGAGCCTTCTCCTCGCCAACCGCTTCCTTGAGCGCATCTTCCATTCCGAATGCAACCATAATATTAAGGTCGGTCTGGTCGATCTCCTCGGCTTCGGGATCACCGTAAATTGCAGGCTCATCACCGGCAGTACTGTCAGGCATTTGGGCATCGGCACTGACCGGAGTGAATATCTCGGTTTCCGACATTGCAAACGCCTCGTCAACAATACTGTCTATATCATCCTCATCAGAAGCCATACTCTTAACCTTTGAGATATCGAAAACCACAGTCGTCTGTGTGTCAATTGCCATATCGTCATCGATAGAGTCATCTGCCGTTTCAGTCT
>JAZNFB010000331.1:0-2935 GCA_045588895.1 Candidatus Flemingiibacterium sp. | reverse complement strand
TCACGTATCAGAATTACATCTGCGCCCAGAGCTTCAAGATATTTCACTGTCGCCATGACGATCTCAAGATTAAAATCAGATTCGTTCATTGCTCCCTCTGCCGCACCAAGAGGACCGAGTGCACCGGGGTTTTTGCCGCCGTGACCTGCATCGAGGACGATGGTTTTGCCTGTCATCGGTTTTTCAAGATCGGGAAGCTTTTCGGGGTTTTTCCATTTGAAAACAAGTGTGCCGTTTTCGTAATAATTATCAAAGCCGTAAAAATTCTCGATGTTTACAAGCTTAAAAAAGTATTTATACGACTGTGCTTTCGTGCTGACCTCACCTCTGACCTCGGTGAAAAGCGGATTTTTTTCATACGTAGCCTTTGGAGCGGTATTTGTGTTGACGTTATATAGCGTTACACAAAATTCGCCGTTTTCCATATAGGTGTTGATCGGAACATTTTCATTGACGGTTATCTTAAAATATGTATATCCGTCATCTGTTTCCATGTGTGCACTTTTAATCTGCGCCGTTTCAAGAACAGCCTCATCAAGCTCGCGTACACTATCTTCATAGACATACCCACCGCATCTGAGCTTGTACATACCACTTGAAAGAGAGACTGCATTTTCGCGCATACCGGCAGACTGAACGGTGTAATCATCGTAATACCAGCTGTCGTGTGAGAGCTTCAGTTCTGTGTCATTTTCCTTAACCTCAATCGGCAGATAAGCTCCCTCTCCGCGTATACGGATGTTTGCCGATTCTGCGGTGTATGTCTTGCCGCCGTATGTACTCGTGAATTTCACCGTTCCGAGATCGACTATTTGACCCTTGGGTGCACTCACCGTAAAGCTTCCCGTATAAACCTCTTTCATATATTTGCATGTGTAGGGAACGTACAGTGTCGGAGTGAGCTTGATACGCTTGCCGTTAAACTCCGCTGTGACGCTTGAGCCTCTCGGCGCTGTAACACTTACGGGAAGGGTTGTATCGCCCATCCAATTATAGGACGGTGTGACGGCTGCGATACCGGGGGAGTCGAGTGTTGGGTGAGTGACTGCACCATCGCCGTTTGACGTGCCGTCCGGACGGGTTATCACATATTCTGTATCAACGCCTTTATGAGAAAAAATAAAGGTGTTTTTTCCTTTTTTAAGAGGGAGATATGCAGAAAAATAACCGCTTTTTGTTCTTCCGATTCTCTCGCCGTCAATATAAAGCGGTTCTGTGGGATCGGACGTACCGATAACAAACGTGCTTTCTCCGTCAATTTCACTCCCCGAATAGGGAATACTGATGATCAGGTCACGTCCGTTTGTTGCAATTTCGGAATAAATTATTTCCTCGGAGAAAACATCTTCGGTTTCATCAAGAAGTCCGTTTGAGTTGTTTTTGAGTGCTGCATAGCCGTAAAGTATCGAACCTCGGTATGAAAGCTCAGCGCGTGCAAACTCAACCTGTGTGCGTAGTTCATTTTCGGGATTTTCCCAGGTGTCGTAATTATAAACGCCGTGGCTTACAAGAAGCTCAACGTCCGTACCGTCAAGCACGGTATTCCACCAACGTACAAGCACGTCATACGGTGCCGCAGTGGTGGTGAAGCGCCAATAGATCTGCGGAGCGATATAGTCGATATATCCGCCATTAATCCATGCTGTCGGATCGCAGTAAATTGCGGAGTATGATTCAAGGCCTGATGTATTGCTGCCGCCGTTTTCACCGTCATCATTTTTCCAGATTCCAAACGGTGCAACGCCGAAATCACATTCGGAATCGGCAGATTTTATGGCGTTATAGCAGGCTTCAATCATTTTGTTGACGTTATCGCGCCGCCAATCGTCGAGCGTCATTTCACTGCCGTATGCGGCATAGGTAACACTGTCATCAAAGGTCGCAAGCTTGTCGCCGTCATAAACGGGATAGGGATAGAAGTAATCATCGAAAATGATGCTTTTGACCTCGTAATTCGCCGCAATTTCCGCAACTCCGTCTGCAATAAGCTCACGTACCTCAGGGTTGCCGCAGTCAAAATATAACCGTCCGTCGGCGTAAGGTATGACATAATCCGGATTTTCGCGCGCCGGGTGACCTTCTGCAAGAGCATTTACGTCATGCTTTGGTGCACGCTGCGAGCCGACTGTCACACGAAGCGGATTGACCCATGCGTGAACATCAATATTCTTTTCCGCTGCGATCTCAATCAGATAAGCGAGGGGATCAAAACCATTTGGAAGTGGATCGCCTTGCATTCCAGAAAGATATTCCGAGGTTGGGAATATCTCTGATTTACAGAGCGAATCGGCAGAGGGACGAACCTGGAAATATATCGCATTGAGATTGGCTTCAAGACAGGTTTTAACTATATCATCAAGCTCAAGACGGAGTTCAGCCTCCGAAAGTCCCTTTTTTGATGGATAATTTATATTGTAAACCGATGCAATATATACTCCGCGTACCTCGCGCATTGAATTTGCGGTGTATGGCTGTTTTTCGGGCTGTGTGGAGCTGGTTGGTGTATCATCATCCTGATGGGGAAGAGAGGTCGTTTGCACGGTTTCATTCACCGTATCATTTTTTAAGGCAGGAAGCGCGACAAAAAGGACAGCGATCAGCGATATGAGCAATGCGGCCGCCATTAATATCAGCATTATATGGGTTGTACGTGGGGCTTTTCGCGGAGTGCGGATAGTGGGCTCTGTATTATTCATCAAAATCTCCTCATAAACGGCAAAAAATATTAACTACTTATATTATAGCAAAAAATATGCCATAATTCAAGTGGAAATTTAATCTATAGGTGCTAATTGAAATCTTTATAATTTTAGTCACAAATTATTAATTTTAAACATAGATGTTATAATATTACGCATGGCTGAAATAATATATTATAGTAACAACTATAGTAACAAAAAACGGAGGAAAGCTAAATGAATATGGTCTCAATGCT
>JAZNFB010000330.1:0-9659 GCA_045588895.1 Candidatus Flemingiibacterium sp. | reverse complement strand
GAGGGCGGTATAAAGAGCTTCGTTGAGCATCTTCAGAATAAGAGAAGCTACGCAGGCATACATCCCGAGGTCATCTATATGAAGGTTGAAAAGGACGATTCCATCGCAGAGGTGGCGCTTCAGTATAACGAAAGCTATGTTGAAACGATAATGTCCTTTGCAAATAATATGCACACAATCGAAGGCGGTACACATGAAACCGGCTTTAAGCAGTCACTTGCAAGCGTGCTCAACGATTATGCGCATAAGAACGGTATGCTTAAGGCGGAGGAAAAGCTTACGGGTGAGGATACACGTGAGGGGCTCTGCGCGATAATCAGCGTAAAGCTTACCGATGCACAGTTTGAAAGCCAGACAAAGGCAAAGCTCGGTAACTCCGAGATGAGAACTCTCGTTTCAACACTTATGAAGGATAAGCTCACAGAATTTTTCGAGGAGCATCCGGCAACCGCTAAAATCATACTTGAAAAAGCACTCGCCGCAGCAAGAGCACGTGAGGCTGCAAGGAGCGCAAGAGAGGCTACAAGACGCAAGGGCGTTTTAGAGGGTTCAGGTCTGCCCGGTAAGCTTTACGACTGTCAGGAGAAGAATATAGCGCTTACAGAGCTTTATTTAGTCGAGGGTGACTCCGCGGGCGGTTCTGCAAAGAGCGGACGTAACAGCCGCTTCCAGGCGATACTTCCGATGCGCGGTAAGGTTCTCAATGTTGAAAAGAGCCGACTTGATAAGGTTTATTCAAATCAGTCACTTATCCCGATAATTCAGGCACTTGGCTGCGGAATCGGAGAGGAGTTTGACATGGCGAAGCTGCGTTACGGTAAAATCGTTATCATGGCCGATGCCGACGTTGACGGTTCACACATCAGAATACTTCTTTTAACCTTCTTCTTCCGCCACATGAAGCAGCTTATTGAGGACGGTCACATTTTCCTTGCACAGCCGCCGCTTTATAAAATAAGCAAAGGTAAAAAGGATTATTACGCATACAGCGACGCCGAGCGTGATGCAATAATTGCCGAGATCGGCGAAACGGGAACAAAAACCAGCCGCTATAAAGGTCTTGGTGAAATGAACCCCGAACAGCTTTGGGAAACGACTATGGATCCCGAGAGACGTACACTTCTCAAGGTCACCGTCGAGGATGCGATTGCCTGCGACGAAATGTTCACAATCCTCATGGGAGATAAGGTTGAACCCAGACGTGAGTTCATCGAACAGAACGCAGTTTACGCAACAAATCTTGATATATAAAATCACTTATCAACAAGCAAAATCCCCGTAATAAAACCACTTCCGGACTTTTCCACATAAGGCAAGCGAGCCTGTGGAAAACCTTATGTAAAATTCTTGTAAAAATAATGTCGAAAACTCAAAAAAGTTAGGTACGAAGCCGATAATTACGTTTTACAATAGCGATTGTTACATTTTCCACAAATGCAAAAAACGGATGTGGAAAACCTGCACAGGATTGAACGGAATTTGAGATATGAGATTCCTCATCCACCGCTGATGCGATCCCCCTTCTCCCACTTGGGAAGGCTCTCGGTAGATCCGTGTCGCAAACGCCAAAGATGTGGCAAGAGAAACGATTACCACTGCGCGGTCGTTTGGATACCGAGCGGAGACGGAGGAGCCGGAGTGAGGAGGGTTCCCGACTACCGAGAGCGACCTCGAAGCGTTTATGCAAAGCCACTATGAGCGAATGCGTTGTATAAAGTTTTTTGCAGAGCTTTTTTTCAAAAAAGCGACCGTTCTCCCAAGCGATCGTATTCCCCTCCATCCTAAAACAAAAAAAGACAAGGATATAAAAAACAATGGATAAAAAAGATAAACTCGAAAACATTGAATTTCCCGACCAAAAAATAATCGGTATTGAGATGGAGCATGAGGTAAAAACCTCGTTTATTGCTTACTCAATGAGCGTTATCATGTCACGTGCGCTTCCCGATGTACGAGACGGTCTTAAGCCGGTACACAGACGTATCCTTTACGCAATGTATGAGGACAACCTCACTCACGATAAGGATTTCCGTAAGTCTGCAACGACGGTCGGTAACGTTCTCGGACGATATCATCCGCACGGTGACTCGGCTGTTTACGACACAATGGTTCGTCTTGCACAGCCCTTCTCAATGCGTCATACTCTTGTTGAAGGACAGGGTAACTTCGGTTCGATCGACGGAGACAAGGCAGCTGCATACCGTTATACAGAAGCGCGTCTTGACAGGCTCTCAAACGAAATGATGCGTGACATTGAAAAGGATGTTGTTGACTTCGTTCCGAACTTCGATAACACCAGAAAAGAGCCGAGTGTTCTTCCGTCACGTTTCCCGAACCTGCTTGTTAACGGTTCAATCGGTATTGCCGTCGGTATGGCAACATACGTTCCGCCGCACAATCTCGGCGAGGTTATCGACGGTACAATTTACCTGATGGAAAACCCGGACTGCGAGATAAAGGAGCTTATGCAGTTCATCAAGGGTCCTGACTTCCCGACGGCGGCGACTGTTTACGGCTCAAACGGTATCTATGAGGCGTACACCACCGGTAAGGGACACGTAATGGTTCGTGCAAAGTGTGAGATAGATGAGGAAAAACGCAAGATCATTGTAACCGAGCTTCCTTATCAGGTCAATAAACGTGCGCTCGTTGAAGCAATTGCCGATCTTGTTCGTGACAAGCGTATCGAGGGTATCACGGATATTGTTGACCTTTCAGACCGCTCGAAGGCTGTAAACATCGAGATATATTACCGCCGTGACGCTAATGGTCAGGTTATTTTAAATCAGCTTTATAAATACAGTCAGCTTCAGGACACCTGTGCCTTTAATATGCTTGCACTGGTTGACAATGTTCCGAAGGTTCTTAATTTAAAACAGATACTTAATCATTACCTTGCTCATCAGGAGGAGGTTATTACACGCCGTGTACGCTTCGATCTTGCAAAGGCACGCCGTGAAGCTCACATCTATGAGGGTTACAAGATAGCCATTGACAATATTGAGGAGGTTATCAAGGTAATTCGCGGCTCGGCTTCCGTCAGCGATGCAAAGGTACAGCTCATGAACCGCTTCGGACTTACTGAAATTCAGGCGCAGGCTATTGTTGAAATGACACTTGGACGTCTTTCGGGCATGGAGCGTCAGAAGATAGAGGAACGTCTTATGAAGCTCTATGAAACAATTGCCGAGCTTGAAGGAATCCTTGCCGATGAAAACAAGGTTAAGGAAATCATCAAAAACGAAATGCTCGAAATCAAGGCGAAATTCGCAGACGAGAGAAAGACCGAGCTTGTTGAAGCAGAGGACGATATCGTTTACGAGGATCTTATCGAGCGTCACAACTGCGTTATCACAATGACAAACGATGGCTATATCAAGCGTCAGCCGGCTTCAACCTACACCGCACAAAGACGCGGCGGCAAGGGTATTATCGGTATGACAACCAAGGAGGATGACGCAATTGCGGATGTTCTCGTTGCACACAGCCATGCGCTTGTTATGATGTTCACTAACACGGGTAAGGTTCATACCCGCAAGACCTATCAGATTCCCGAGGCAGGACGTACTGCAAAGGGCTCGAATATAGTCAATATTTTAGAGCTTGCCGAGGGCGAAAAGGTTACAGCGATTATAACCGTTCCCGGATTTGCCGCAAATGAATACCTCTTTATGGTAACGAGAAACGGCGTTGTTAAAAAGACACTTCTCTCCGATTTTGAATATCAGAGAAAGGGCGGTAAGATCGCAATTTCACTTGACGAGGGTGATGAGCTTTCATTCGTTAAGCACACCAAGGGTGACGACGGCGTTATCATTGCAACACACGGCGGTCTTTCGGCTCGCTTTGAGGAGCAGGATGTACGCTCGATGGGACGTACCGCAAGAGGTGTTCGCGGAATCAGACTTGCCGAGGGTGATTATGTTGTCGGTTGTGCGCTGGTTGACAATGAGCGTGCTCTTATAACGATCACAGAAAACGGCTTTGGTAAGAGAGTTGAGTTCTCCGAGTTCACTGCACACAACCGCGGTGTTAAGGGCGTTATGTGTCACGGCATTTCCGAAAAGACCGGTATGCTTGCAGGTATTGCCACGGTTGCCGAGGACGATGACATTATGCTTATTACAACCGAGGGTACGATCATCAGAACACCTGTTTCGGGTATACCGTTCTACAGAAGAAGTGCAGGCGGCGTAATTGTTATGAGACTTAACGAGGGTGCGTCGATTGTTAACTTTGCAAATGTTTCCGTTGATGAAAATGAAGCGGAAGAGCCGGATGAGGATATTGAGGCAATAGATGCGGAAATTCCTGCAGACACCGCTGTTTCAGACAGCACTGACGAACAGTAATTTGTAATATTTTCGGAAAATTTTGAAAAAAGTATTGCATTATGTGTTTGTTTGGTGTATAATAGGGTAAAATGCGAATATTTGTTCGGATGCCATCATCCGGCAAAGTTGAACGCAATCTTTTCCACCTCTCCCCCAAGGGAAGGCTTTATGTAAGAATTACGTAATTAATAACAAAGTCAACTTTAAAGGCTTCTCCCGGGGAGAGCTGTAACAGATGAAAACATCTGTGCGAATGCGAGACTGATGAGGGCATCCCACTACAAACACAATGAAAGGAAACAACCAACATGAAAGCAAAAACCAAAAGTAAGCCGGTACCACAGCAGATAACCGATAAGGAAGAAAGAAAAAAAGCCATAGAAAATGCCATAGGTCAGATTGAAAAGGATTTCGGCAAGGGCACTATCATGCGTATGGGTGACGCTCCGGCGATGGAGGTCAGTGCGATTTCGACAGGCTCGCTCACCCTTGACATTGCACTTGGAATCGGCGGTATACCGCGCGGAAGAATTATCGAAATATACGGCCCGGAATCCTCGGGTAAAACAACAGTTGCGCTTCATATCGTTGCCGAAACACAGAAAATGGGCGGCGAGGCGGCATACATAGACGTTGAAAATGCGCTCGATCCCGTTTATGCAAAGGCGCTTGGCGTTGACATTGATAACCTGCTCGTTTCACAGCCTTCAAGCGGAAACCAGGCTCTTGATATTGCCGAGGCACTCATCCGCTCGGGTGCGATTGACGTTGTTGTCGTTGACTCGGTTGCGGCGCTTGTAACTCAGGAGGAAATTGACGGCGATATGTCAGAGTCACACGTCGGACGTCAGGCAAGACTCATGTCGCAGGCTCTCAAGAAGCTTTCGGGTGCGGCAGCGAAGTCTAACTGTGCGCTTATCTTTATAAACCAGCTCCGTGAAAAGATCGGCATCTCTTACGGTAATCCCGAGGTTACATCCGGCGGACGTGCGCTCAGATTCTATGCGTCTGTCCGTATTGATATCCGCAAATCCGATGCACTCAAGGACGGCAGCGAGGTTTACGGCAACCATGTTAAGTGTAAGGTTGTCAAGAATAAAGTTGCGCCGCCGTTTAAGCTTGCCGAGTTTGATATTATTTACGGCAAGGGTATTTCCAAATCCGGCGAGATTTTCGAGCTTGCGGTTGAGTTTGATTTCATCCATAAGAGCGGCTCGTGGTTCTCATATAACGGTCAGCGTATCGCGCAGGGTAAGGAAAATGCGAGAAAATTCATTGAGGCTGACGAGACTATTATGAATGACCTTATTGAAAAGATTATGTCTAAAAAGGATATTATCGAAGCACGTATGAACGGCGATTTCACAGACGAGGAGCCGGAGGACGCTGATGATATGCCTCTCGATATTTCCATCCTTGAATCGGAAGACGATTAATGGAAATTTCCACCCGGATAATCTCATGTGAATCACGGCGAAGCGGCTCGGAGCGGTTTTTGACGCTTGAAATTACAGACGGTGAACACTCCGAAAAGCGTGCATTTGCCGTTGGCGCAAAAATGCTTGCCGAGCTTGGCAGTATTGACACACAAAATCTGCCGTTTCCCATCACACGTGACAATTTTGACACGCTTGAATATATGTCGGAGCTTTGGAAGGCGGTGAAAAAGGGGCTCGATATCCTCTCTTTTGCCGATAACACCAAGGTTCAGCTTATAAAAAAGCTTCGTGAGCGTTCCTTTGATAAATATATCGCCGAGGATGCCGCAGAGTATCTTTGCAGGTACGGTTACATCGATGAGGTTGGAATGCTTGAGCGGCTGGTTGACAGACTTGCAAACGGTAAGCTTTACGGCAGAAGTCGCATAAAGGCGGAGATTTATAAAAAGGGAATATCACGGGATACCGTTGACGAAAAGCTGGCGGTGCTTTTTGATGAGATTGATTTTGAGGAAAATCTCAAAAAACTTCTTTATAAGAAATGTGACATTGATTCACTGTCCGACAGGAAGTACCGTGAGAGCGTCTATGCGGCGATGTACCGCTACGGTTATAGCATCTCACAAACACGGGATGCAATAAAATTAATAGAGAAAGAAAACGAAAAATGACAAACAAAATCAAAGTGGGCTTTGTTTCGCTCGGATGCCCGAAAAATCAGCTCGACACGGAGGTCATGCTCCATGAGTTATACAGTGCCGGCTATGAGATCGTTTCCGAGGAAATTGAAGCGGATGTTATCGTTATAAACACCTGCGGCTTCATCGAATCGGCAAAGCAGGAGGCGATTGACAATATCCTCGATATCGCCTGGCTCAAGGAAAACCGAGAGCTGAAAGCAATCATCGTTACAGGCTGTCTTGCCGAGCGTTACAGAGACGAAATATTCACGCAATTACCCGAGGTTGACGCGATTCTCGGCGTTGGCAGCATACACAATATCGTCGAGGCGGTTAAAGCGGTCACCGAGGGGAAAAAATATTCTTCGTATGAGGATAAAAACGCGGTGAAGCTCGGCGGCGAGCGTATTATTACAACTCCTGAATATTACGCTTATCTGAAGATTGCCGAGGGCTGTGACAATCGCTGCTCATACTGTGCAATTCCCGATATACGCGGTTCATTCCGCAGCCGTCCGATGGAGGATATTGTTGCCGAGGCGAAAACGCTTGAAGAGATTGGGGTTCGTGAGCTTGTGATCGTTGCCCAGGACACGACACGTTACGGACTTGATCTTTACGGCGAATATAAGCTTGCCGAGCTGTTAGAACGTATCACAAACGAAACGTCGATACCGTGGATTCGAGTACTTTACTGCTATCCCGATAAGATCACGGACGGGCTTATAGAGGTTTTTGCAGAGAATCAACGTGTACTCAAATATATAGACCTGCCTATTCAGCACATTTCCGATAATATGCTCCGTGCGATGAACCGTCACGGCAACGGGGAGATGATCCGCGAGGTTATAGGAAAGCTTCGTTCACGTGTGCCAGGAATGGTTATAAGAACGACGGTTATTGTCGGTTTCCCGGGCGAGACGGACGAGGATTTCACCGAGCTTTGTGAATTTGTGAAGGAAGCGAAATTTGACCGGCTGGGAGCGTTCACATTCTCCCGTGAGGAGGGTACACCGGCTTACGATATGGTTGATCAGATCGACGAGCAGACAAAGCAGGACAGATACGACATCATCATGCGAACACAGGGTGAGATCACCGAGGAACAGAATGAGAGGATGATCGGACGCACGCTTGATGTACTCACAGAGGCTTACGATCCCGTATCCGAGGCGTACTACGGAAGAAGTGCCGCAGATGCACCGGAAATTGACGGAAAGGTATATTTCAATGCGCCAAAGGGAAGCGTTACCGACGGCGAATTTGTAAAAGTAAAAATCACCGAGGCGGTCGATTATGACCTCGTCGGCGACAAGATTTGATTTTGGAGGGAAATAAAATGAATTTGCCAAATAAGCTTTCAATACTTCGCGTTATAATGGTACCGCTTTTTGTACTTGTAATGGTATTGCCGTTCCCGGTCAATGAGATCGCGGCAGACGGTACGGTCAGCACCTCCCCGTTTGACACATGGATCCGTATCATTGCGGCGGCTGTTTTCATTCTGACCGCGCTTACAGATATGCTCGACGGAAAGATTGCACGCCGTTTCAATCTTGTCACCGATTTTGGAAAATTTATCGATCCGCTTGCCGATAAGGTCATGATTTTCGGCGCGATGCTCGGTATACTTTACCGCTACGATTATATCCGTCCCATCTTCATTTGGGCAGCACTTATCGTTATTTTCCGTGAGCTTGCCATTACCTCTATGAGACTAATAGTTGCCAACAAATCGGGAACAGTCATTGCGGCGGCATGGCTCGGTAAGGTTAAAACGGTGACGCAGGTTGTTTGTATTCTGACGATACTGCTTGAGCCGGTGATATTCCCGCCGAATCCCGAGTTACCGATTTACTGGCTTTCGTATCTGACGATCATTGCGATGACCGTGATGACGCTCTGGTCCGGTATCGACTACATGAAGGCGTACTGGCCTCAGCTTGATCCCAACAAATAAGTGAATATAAAGAAAAGGCACTTGCAGTTTTTTATGACCGCAAGTGCTTTATTTATATGGATTTTGTAGGTTTGAGCTCCTCGGGAAGCTCGATTTTATCCTCGGTTTCTTCAAACGCCTTGATCGCCTGACGAATTAAATAGAGTATTTCGCCGTTCGCTGAACGTCCGTAATATTTTGAGATATAGTGAAGCTTATAATGAAGCTCGGGGTCGATCTCTATTCCAAGATGCTTATTTTTCTTATTTCTCATAAAAAATCTCCAAAAAACTTAATATAAGTATATTTTAAGATTATTTTGTGGTATAATGTTGTAAGTATACTTAAAATAAGTATGCAAATTTTCACAAGGAGATTTTTATATGAGAATTGCAATTGTTGGTTCAAGAAATATTACTGTAAATAATATAGCGGATTATGTTACAGATTGCGATGAGATTGTATCCGGAGGAGCGATTGGCGTTGATAAATGTGCCGCAGAGTTTGCAAAGAAAAACGGAATAAAGCTCTCTGAATTTTTACCTGAATATGACAAGTATGGTCGTGCTGCACCTATTGTCAGAAATAAAAAAATTGTTGATTATTCAGATAAGGTTATTGCGTTTTGGGATGGGCGCTCAAAAGGAACATTGTCAGTTATAAAATATGCTGAAAAAATCGGAAAAGTGTGTAAGGTAATTATTCTATAGCGAAAGAGTTTCTAATAATTCTGGTCGGCAGCTCGAAGTTCGAAGCGTCGCACAAACCCCATTTTACAATAAGTCATTGTCTGAACAAATAAATGATAACATGAAAAGCACTTGCAGTTTTTATGGCGCAGGTGTTTTTTGTATGTTATGAAGTTCAAAACCTCATGCCGTTTCGCTCAGATATTATTTTATCAATCATAGTGCAAACGCTGTCAAAATTATTATCTACGTCACTATTCGAAAAACGAAGAACAAGCAACCCATAATGTTCGAGTATTTTTGTGCGTGTTTTATCGTGAGCTTTACCGGCTGGAGTATAGTGTTGGTATCCGTCAAGCTCTATCACAAGACGTGCTTTGTGACAGTAAAAGTCGGCAATAAAGTTATCTATAATACGTTGTTTATAGATTTTTATAGGATAATGCTGCAAAAAATCGTACCATAAATGATTTTCTTGAGGAGTCATATTACGGCGTAAAGCTTTTGCTGTAACAAGCAAACGATTGTTTTTCTTTATAGGTGTGTTTTTCATGATTTTTCTTGATGCCCTCTCCGGC
>JAZNFB010000329.1:0-4387 GCA_045588895.1 Candidatus Flemingiibacterium sp. | reverse complement strand
CCGCCCTTGCCGAGTCCAATGCGATAATGGTGGGTTGGTATATTGGTGCGGGAGACCATGATAAATGTATCCGCAGCACGCGTAAAGCGGCTATACTCGGAATTATCGCAAGCGTTATAGTAGCAGGCGTCTTTGCATTGTTACATAAGCAGGTTGTGGGTATACTCACCGATAATTCCGAAATGATAAAATTGGTGGGATTACTGCTCATTATTGATATTATCTTAGAAATTGGCAGATCCACGAATCTCATTTACGGAGCAGCTCTGAAGACAAGCGGAGACGCAATTTCACCAATGATTATTGCCGTTATATTTATGTTCCTGTGCGCAGTCGGAGGAACGTGGCTCTTTGGACTCAAGCTTGGTTATTTAGCTGTCGGTGCATATATTGCCATGGCGCTTGATGAGTGCGTCAGAGCGATATTTATGTGTGTCCGTTGGCGCGGCGGTCGCTGGAAGAAGATGGGGTTTGCAACAAAGAAATCGTGTAGTCCGGTTCTGTAAGTGGTCAAATATGTGGTCGTAAAATGTCTCCCGAAATTCGCGATATCCGCGGTTGGGAGGTGTTTGTATCAAAGAACGGCGAAACGGGAGATATACTAAACAATCTTAATAGTATTAACATCTCAATATTCAAAGCAACATCATGAAAATTCACAATTCCGTCATTGACACAAGCAGCTTAAAATAATATAATATGTATGGTTAAATATCAAACGTCACAGAAGATTGCCGATTTGATTTTAAAGTAATGAACAATAAAAAAGGAGATGTACATTATGAAAATTGCAGTAACTTATGAAAACGGACAGATTTTTCAGCACTTCGGTCATACCGAGCAGTTTAAAATTTACACAATAGATGATGGAAAGATTGTGTCAGCAAAGGTCGTTGATACAAACGGCAGCGGTCACGGCGCGCTTGCGGGATTTCTCACTGCTCAAAATGTATCTGTCCTTATCTGCGGCGGTATTGGCAGCGGCGCGCAAATGGCTCTTACAAACGCGGGAATCAAGCTTTTTGGCGGAGTCAACGGTTCTTGTGATGAGGCGGTGAGAGCACTTCTTTCCGACAATCTCGGATATAACCCCAACGTGAGATGCGACCACCACGGTCATGAGCACGGGGCGGCAGGACACTCCTGCACAGATCACAGCTGTCACTCGCATAACTGTGAAAATCACGGATGCGGTCATTAAGTAACCATCAAACAAATCTTATTGTGAAAGAATCAATAGCATAGTCGTAACTGAGGATAAAACGCTGAACAGAATGACTCCGCTTGACAAGATCGAGTGGTAAGATGCTGTAACATTCAGAAGGACAGTGCTAACGACACGCATATATCAACTACGAAAAAAGCTCTTTATGAGCAAAATAATAAAAACTATAAAAGAAATTTCAGGAGGAATAAAAAATGGAATGGCTTAAAAACACGATGGATATGATTATTACTTGGGCAACAAATACAGGAATAAAGTTGCTGATTGCGCTGATTCTTATGATCGTTTCCTTTAAAATCATTAATTGGATTGCAAAGAAGATCATTAAGAACGGGGAGAAAAGAGGCTTTGATAAAACGATTACAAAGACACTTTCTTATATTGTTAAGCTGGGCGGCAAGGTAATCGTCACGGTTTGTCTCATAGGTTATGTAGGCTTAGATACAAGTGCAATTACAGCGTTGATTGCCTCTTTGGGTGTTTGTATTGGTTTAGCAGTGAACGGAGCGGTATCCAATATAGCAGGTGGTGTTCTTATCCTCATTACAAGACCTTTTAGAGTTGATGATTTTATCGAAGCGCAGGGCGTTTGTGGTACTGTAACTGATATTTATTTGACAAGTACGAAGGTCGTAACGGTCGATAATAAGGTGGTTCATATTCCGAACGGTTCACTCATCAACGGAAATATTATTAACTACTCTGAAAAAGAGCTTCGTCGCGTTGACTTTGATTTTTCCATATCGTATGACGCAGATTTTAATAAAGCAAGGGACGTTGTAGAGAATATTCTGAAATCTCACGAACTCGTACTTGACGATCCCGCGCCGTTTGTCAGAATGAGTAAGCATGCCGCTTCGTCCATCGACATCGTGGCTCGAGCTTGGGTGAAAAACGCTGATTATTGGACGGTTAATTTTGATGTATTGGAAAGTGTCAAGGCAGAGTTTGATAAAAACAATATTGAGATTCCCTTTGAGCAGCTTGACGTTCATGTTAAACAGAACTAAGAGTTGGTAAATATCTTATTCGATTAACAACCTAAAAGTATTTTTCACTTTTACAGCGAGAAACAGTGCAAAAATCACCGCAGAGAATAAAAGCTAAAAGAAAACGCTTTCAAAATGCATTAATGTTGGTCTGAGCGATAAGACTTGAACTTGCGGTTTCTACTCCCCCGAGCCCAACTTGAACATTTTCCTGCGCTTTTGTCTCCGTTGTCTACGTGTAGTCCGGGTCTGTAAGTGGTAAAATATGCGGTCATAAAATACCTCCCGAAATTCGCGATATCCGCACTTCGGGAGGCGTATGTATTGTAGCGTTTGTAGAGGGGATTGTAAAGTGGGATTGGGAATATTAGCGTGCAATATTTGCGCCGCATTAGACAAAGAAACCCTCACCGCAACAGCAAGTTGCTTGCCTAATCCGCGAAGCTGTGGTATAATAGAATCACAATAAAACAAGGCGGTGATGTTATGGCAACAAAAGATATAATTCTCGAGCTTCGAACAAGAAACGGACTTTCCCAGGAAGAACTTGCCGAAAAGGTATTCGTGACACGTCAAGCGGTATCTCGCTGGGAAAATGGCGATTCCCTCCAAAAGTATTTTTTCCGCTTCCTCAAACGGCTTCCCACCTCTGGAATGATACAGCACGTTCATTATGTTTTCTTCAAGTTTATCCGCATCATAATTGAACAGCGTATCCATGCTTACACCAAAATACCCCGCGATCACCGGGAGCATGGCAATATCCGGATATCCCGTACTCATTTCCCACTTTGAAACAGCCTGCGAAGTAATGCCAAGTGCAGATGCAAGCTGTTCTTGAGTGATTCCCTTTTTCTTTCGCAGCTCGCGGATTTTGTTTCCTATGTTCATTTCCATTGTTATTGCTCCTTTCGGATAATTCAGCGTAGGTACCTTGCTTGATTATAGTATAGCATATATTTCGCAAGGAATCAACAACCGCATTTTGGGAAAAATCCAACGGATCGTTGGATGATATGGATAAGTAAATATAGGCAAACGCCGATGAAGTTTTGCACGTAATATTCACGAATAATTATTGAAGTCTTTGCTAAAACATGGTACAATATAATAATACCGCATTAAAAATACTGCGAGGTATACAAATGAAAAACTGCAAAACCGAAGCTCGTTCCCGTTGGGGCAATACCGCCGCCTACCATGAGCACGAGCAGAAAACAAAGAACTACACAAAAGAAAAATGGGCAGAGGCAAACGACGGCTTAATGTCAATCTTCGCCGAGTTTGCCGCACGCAAGGACAACGGCACAAGCCCCGATTCTGTCGAAGCACAAGCACTTGTCGCCAAGCTACAGGAACACATCACTGCTAATTACTACACCTGCACTGACGAGATTCTCGCAGGGCTTGGCAAGATGTACGTCTGTGACGACCGATTCAAAAACAACATCGACAAATACGATGACGGAACTGCCGAGTTTGTGTCGGTTGCGATTGCCGCTTACGTTAATTAAAATGAAAAATCAATATCTCAAAAACCTAACCAAAATCGAATTCATCGTGACCTACGCCTGCACTGGTCGGTGCAAGCATTGTTCCGAGGGTGAGCATACGTCTTGCGGTGAGCGTATCGATCCACAGACCGCCGCGGATGCGGTGCGGAAGATTGCGTCGAAATACGACATTAAAACCGTGATGACATTCGGCGGTGAGCCTCTTTTGTACGCGGAAGCGGTGTATGCAATCATGACTGCCGCGAAAGAACTGAATATCCCAAAACGCCAAGTCATTACGGGCGGCTATTTTTCAAAGAATGCCGATAAAATCCGCGAGGTCGCAAAACATCTTACCAAGTGCGGCGTGAATGACCTGCTGTTGTCGGTAGATGCATTCCATCAGGAAACCATACCGCTTGATGTTGTGAAGCAATTTGCGGTGGAAGTGAAAAAGTGCGGCATACCGATTCGCCTTTCGCCTGCGTGGCTTGTGAGCGTGGAGGATAACAATCCGTACAACGTGAAAACGAGAGAAATTCTCAGAGACTTTGCCGAAATGTCGCTACCCGTTGGAGAGGGGAACGTGATTTTCCCCGAGGGAAACGCGCGCAAATTCCTCGCGGAGTATTTCACGGACGAGCGTCCCGAAAATCCGTATGCGGAAGATCCGCGCGACG
>JAZNFB010000328.1:0-6797 GCA_045588895.1 Candidatus Flemingiibacterium sp. | reverse complement strand
GGGGAGGGAATGGAGTGTTAATTTTGGATGGCGCTTAATAAGGAAAAACACATTATCAAACCGCGGCAACGGCTAAATAATGTGTTTTATCACAGATATGCTGAAGCATACCTAATGACTGCAAGTATATTTTAAAATATTTTTCAAAATAGGTCTTGCCCGATTGGTGCAGCTGCTAACACCCAAAAATATAATAGTTTACGGCAGTGCTCCGGACAATATTTTTAAACCGCATAAGGATAGCGGAATAAACATAATAGCTTTTGAAAGTGAGTTTTCAAAGTCCAGAAAGCAGGTGACTGACTAATGGGCGGCGGAACAAGAGGCGATTTTGGAAATACCAAAGGGAGTAAAAAAATACGATATCCCGGTAATGATCCTACAAAGTCACCCGGAAAAGGCTTTGAATGGCGCGGAAAATCTGATCCGGGTCGCGGAAAAGGAAATTGGTACAATCCAAAGACTAAGGAAAAGTGGAATCCTGATTTGGATCACGGAGACCCAATTGGACCTCATTGGGATTATACAGATTCAAATGGTAATAGTTACAGAGTGCTTCCTAATGGAAATGCTATACAAAAATAGGAGGAAAAATTTTTATGAATACTGATTGGCGTATAACAAATCAAATGAATTATCTTTTTAGAAAAAAATTAATAAAAGGCTCATATAAGCCTTATCGTAAAGGCTGGGAGCATGAACATTGTGCGTTTTGTTCAGAAAAAATAGATAATTCAACAAAATCAGCTTACTCGACAGAAGACGGATATCACTGGATTTGTGAGGATTGTTTTAACGATTTCAATGCAATGTTTGAATGGGATTTGATTAACAAAATATAAAATCAAAGGCAGGATGCAGGTCCTGTCTTTTTGTATCCATATTTATCGAAAGTATCAGATAAGTTTTTCACAAATCACACACATTCATAAAAAACAGTCACATAAGGGTGGTAAAATTTATTTGCAATAAACATTGGAAAGGATGATGCCACTTGCAATTCAGACATGAAGTGAAGCATGAAATCAGCAACGCAGATATGCTGATCCTGCGGCAGAGGCTTCGGGCGGTTATGAAGCCGGACAGTCATGCCACTAATGGACTTTATTATATACGCAGCTTGTATTTTGACAATCTTGACGATAAAGCTTTACGAGAAAAAATAAACGGAGTCAATATTCGTGAAAAATATCGGATACGGCTTTATAATAATGACACATCCATGATTCGTCTTGAACGGAAATTCAAGCACGGCGGTCTCGGATATAAAAATTCCGCCGCTCTTACTCCCGAACAGGCGCAAAGCATTGTAAGGGGAGATGTATCATGGATGGCCAAAAGCGACGACGATGTGATACTCGGATTCTATACACGCATCAGAAACGAAGGACTTTCGCCCAAGGTGATTGTTGACTATACGAGAGAGCCATTCGTTTTTGCACCGGGAAATGTACGTGTCACGCTCGATTATGATATACGTACAGGACTTGGATGTACAGATTTTCTGAACACGGATTGTGTGAGCATTCCGATTAACGATTCACCATGTATCCTTGAGGTTAAATGGGATAATTTTCTTCCCGATGTGATTCGGGATGCGGTACAGCTTGACGGACGTCGGAGCAGTGCCTTTTCAAAATATGCGGCTTGCCGTATGTACGATTAAAGCAAGTTTAAAGGAGTAATTTAACTATGAATTTTAATGATATTTTCAAATGAAGCTTTCTTGATAACATATCCTCGATAAGCGTTTTTGATATGCTTCTCACCATTTTGCTGTCTTTCGGCATAGGTGTCTTCATTTTCCTCGTCTATAAGAAAACCTACCGGGGAGTGATGTATTCCGCAGGCTTTGGAACAACACTCATTGCTCTGACGATGATAACCGCAACCGTAATTCTTGCGGTCACCTCAAACGTCGTTCTGTCGCTTGGTATGGTCGGTGCTCTCTCGATTGTACGTTTCCGTACTGCCATCAAGGAGCCCCTTGACATCGCGTTCCTTTTTTGGTCGATCGGCGCAGGTATCATTCTTGCAGCAGGTATGATTCCGCTTGCAGTTATAGGCAGCGTTTGCATAGGTGTCATTCTGCTCATATTTGTTAATAAGAAGTCACACACTCATCCTTACATGGTTGTTATTAACTGTGCTGATTACGGCACAGAGGTTAAGGCAAAGGAGCTCCTTTCAAAATGGGTGGTTCGCAGTACGGTCAAGAGTAAATCCGCAGTTAAGGGTGCAATTGAAATGAATATTGAAGTGAGACTGAAGGATGACAACACCGATTTCATCAACGCTCTTTCTGAAATGCCGGGCGTTAACAGCGCGGTTGTTGTTTCCTATAACGGCGATTATATGGGGTAAACTATGACAGGAAGTAAGCATTTTGACAAAATAGCGTGGACTATTATAGCTTTTGTGCTGATCATAACGATTTTGTTTATGAACGGCACATCCCTCGGACTTGAGGTTATGGCGAAAACGCTCGGTTATGAAGATCGGCTGTTTGATAACACAAGAGTTCATACGCTTGACATTGTTATGAACGATTGGGATGAATTTATTGCGAATGCCGAGACAGAAGAGTATTACGTCGCGAATGTGGTTATCGATGGTGAAGCATACAAAAATGTGGCAATCAGAGGTAAGGGAAACACGTCGCTTTCAACCGTTTCCTCGCTTGGCAGTGAGCGTTACAGCTTCAAAATTGAATTTGACCATTATGACAGCTCGATTTCATATCACGGGCTTGACAAGCTCAGTCTCAACAATCTGATTCAGGATTCAACCATGATGAAGGATTATCTCACTTACACCATGATGAACGAATTTGGCGCGGCATCACCTCTGTGCAGCTTTGTATACATCACGGTGAATGGCGAAGATTGGGGACTTTATCTTGCTGTTGAGGGCGTTGAGGACAGCTTCCTTACTCGCAACTACGGCTCGGACTACGGTGAGCTTTATAAGCCGGACAGCTTGAGCTTTGGCGGTGGCAGAGGAAACGGCATGGACTTCAATATGGACGATTTTATGAACCGCGATGAAAACACCGGGGACAGCACCGGTAATGTTACTCCGGGCGGTTTTGATCCTTCTGCAATGTTTGGAAACGGCGGCTTTGACTTTTCAGCGATGCCGCAAGGTGGGATGCCGGATATGGGAAACACGCAAATACCCGATTTCTCAAGCGGCGAAATGCCTGAAGGATTTGATTCTGCAACAGTTCCCGGAAATTTTGATCCCTCCTCGATGTTTGGCGCAGGAGACGACAAGGGAAGTGACCGAGGCGGCTTTGGCGGCTTCGGAATGGGCGCGAGTGACGTTAAGCTCCAGTATATTGACGATCAGCTGAGCAGCTATTCAAACATATGGAACAATGCAAAAACAGATATCACCGAGGCAGATCAGCTTCGCCTGATAGAATCCTTAAAGAAGCTGTCAAACGGCGAAGAAATTGAATCGGTTGTGGATATCGAGCAGGTTATCAGATATTTTGTTGTACACAATTTTGTCTGCAACGGTGACAGCTATACCGGCTCAATGATTCATAACTATTATCTTTACGAGGAAGACGGTCAGCTTGCCATGCTTCCTTGGGATTATAACCTTGCATACGGCACATTCAGCGGCGGTAACGCTTCGGGTACAGTCAATACACCGATAGATTCGCCTGTGAGCGGAGGTTCATCAGACCGTCCCATGCTTAACTGGATAGTTGAGAATGCCGAATATACGCAGATGTATCATCAGTATTTTGCAGAGTTTTTAGAAACGGTTGATGCCGAAGCGATTATTGACAACGCATATAACCTGATAGGAGAATATGTCAAAAAGGATCCGACGGCGTTTTATACCTATGAGGAGTTTGAGCTTGGCGTTGAAACACTTCGCAGCTTTTGCAGAATGCGCAGTGAAAGTATCGCACAGCAGCTTGAAAACGGCGAAACCGTCAACGATATGGGCTATGTTGATGCTTCCTCAATAACACTTTCCGATATGGGTTCAATGAGCGGTATGGGCGGCTTTGGAGGCGGTGGTATGCCGGGACGCGGAGATTCCGACACACAGGTGCCGCAGGACTTTGATATGTCACAGCTTCCCGACGGCTTTGATGCCTCACAATTCCCGGGTAGCTTCGACGGAAATGTTACTACAGAAGAAACACCGGATGGACAGAAAAATCCGGTACAGCCCGGTGAAACTGCCGGTGAACAGAGCGAAACCGAGTCAACACCGCAAAACAACCGTCCGTCCCGCTCGGAAACGAAGGTGCCGGGAGGGGATATGGGCTTTAACATCGGTGGGGCAGGGACTTCATCCGATTATTCGACTTTGATATGGGTTATAGTTTGTGCGGTTGTTCTCATTGCCGGATTGGTGATTGCAAAGCTTTATAAAAGATGAACTGCATTGTGAAAAAATTGGTTTTTTTTCCTGTGTGACGGTTATAAGTCAGTTTTGGCATATTCGACGTTTTTTCGACGTTTTTCGAGAAAAGTATGGTTAATCATACTAAATTTTACAGTTGTAGTTAGTTGGTATTGCCGATTGAAATTTTCCTTAACTTGTGGTAAAATGTTATTATATTAATGTACTGACGTGATAGGCTACATTTCTTAGAACCATGCGCACAGGAGAGGCAAATGACAATTAGCAACGGAATTCCCAAACCCTCGAAGGAGGAGCTGCTTGCGGCGGCACTCGATGTTTTGATTTATGAGATGATGCTTGAATTTGGTATACCGGCAAATCTTAGGGGTTACCGATATTTAAGCGATGCTATTCGTATTACATACTACGAACCGCAGCTTGCTTCAAGAATCATGGTGGGGCTTTACGCCAGAATCGCAGACGAAAACGGCACTACGGTTCAATGCGTTGAGCGCTCGCTTCGTACGGCTCTGCGGCGAGTGAAGCGTCTTCGCGATAAAACTGTTTTGATGAAGTATTTTGATTCGGATGTATGTCCGTCAACTAAAAAGTTCATTAACACTATTGCAGACAGGCTGAGACATATCGATATTATTGAATACAAGAACAGTCGGATCCCACCGGTTTAGGCGTGGGGCCGATTTTTTATTGTCTCTGCCGAAGATAGAGCTGTTTACGATAAAGGACGGAAAACTCTATCAATCATAGAGTTGCGAAGCGAAAAAAATAATAAAATCTTCGATTAATGGGTTGACATTCTCACGTTTATATATTAGAATTAAATCAAGTAATATAATTACTTTTAAACTAAGTATTTATCGCCCGAAAACGGCGGAAAGGTAAGGTGACAATTATGGCAAAGCTCGCTAAAAGACGTAATGAATCCTTCTTCGGACTTCATTTCGACTTCCATCCGGACGCAAGTATCGTTGTCGGTGACAATCTCCGCTACGACGTTATTGCAAAGCTTCTCGATGAGGTTAAGCCCGACTATGTTCAAATTGATACAAAGGGACATCCCGGTCTTGCTTCATATCCGACAAAAGTAGGTCAGCCGGCTCCCTTGATGAGAGGCGACCAGATTAGAATGTGGCGTGAGCTGACTGCTGAACGCGGAATCGCTCTTTACGGTC
The DNA here is from genome assembly GCA_045588895.1 of Candidatus Flemingiibacterium sp. GTDB lineage: Bacteria > Bacillota > Clostridia > Oscillospirales > CAG-272 > Flemingiibacterium. The sequence goes on along the minus strand of JAZNFB010000328.1, from coordinate 1,230 downwards.
ATCATTCGGGACTCTATGATATCTATCAGGCAACCCATCATCCCGAATGGGCTATAGTAAACAGCGACGGCACGGTTGACACATCGTTCATGTCCATGTTCGGTGAGTATGACGATAAGATTCTCATTCCTCAGCTTAAGGAGCTGGCTCTCGACTATAAGCTCGACGGCGCATGGGTTGACGGCGAATGCTGGGGCGTCAGATCAGACTATTCCGTTATGGCTCAGGAAGCATGGGCAAAGGTTTCGAATATTCCGATTCCGAAGGCCGGCGAGCCGGATTACCCGGTTTATGCACAGTTCCTTCGCGACAAGTTCAAGGAGCACGTTAACCATTACATCACCGAGCTCAAGAAGGTCGCTCCAGACTTCCAGGTTACAAGTAACTGGATGAGCGCTTCTCCCGTTCCCGGCAAGGTTGACACCAAGATCGACTTTATCTCCGGCGACTATGATTCCGGCAACTCTCTCAACAGCGCAAGAATCCAGGGTCGCTTTATTGCAAATCAGAACACACCTTGGGACCTTATGGCTTGGGGACACAACTGCCGCTGCGACTGGCATGAAACAAACCGCAGCACCAAGGAATATGCGCAGCACTGCCAGGAGGCTTCCTTCGTTATGGCACAGGGCGGCGGGTTCCAGTTCTATAATTGGCAGTACGGCGGTGGCTCTACTGTTCAGGAGTGGGCAATCCCGATGTGGGCACGTGTTGCAGAATATGTTCGTGAGCGTGAGCCGTTCTGTAAGGGAACGAAGCCGATGCCTCAGATGGGTATCTTCTTCTGCACCGAGTCTCATTACTATGAAAATGACCTCATTCATGCCGGCTCGCCCGTAAGAACCTCTGTAACAGGACTTATCCATGCAGGTCTTGACTGCGGCTATGCAACCGACCTTATCGAAACACACAACCTCGACGACCGTGACCTCTCCGAATACGGTACGATCGTTATCGGACACGCAGCATGGGTTGCAAACGAGACACGTGAAAAGCTTCTCAAATATGTTGAAAACGGCGGAGGACTTATTATTGCTTCTCCCGTTACCGCAAAGCAGTTCGGATTCGGTGTTTCTGCCGCACAGAAGAAGCTCATCCACATCAGCGACGGAGAGGTTGTTGCTCCGCTTGAGGTTTCCTCCGCTGATCTTGCAATGGGCAAGGATACAACTGTTTGCGGTACATACTACCTCGATAACTTCATGGAGAACGGTCCGTATGCAGCGGCTG
>JAZNFB010000327.1:0-2632 GCA_045588895.1 Candidatus Flemingiibacterium sp. | reverse complement strand
ATGATAAGTCCTACATTGTTGTTCGCTCTCTCAAGGAACAGCTTCGCTGCCTCCTTGTCAAAATGGCATCCGCCCAGCTCAAACCAGCCGAACAATGACGTTCCGCCCATCGGACACATAACGATACGGTTTTTGATTTCTACGTTACCGATCTTCCATGGGGTAAACAGTGCCTCATACTTTTCATCAATTGCGTTCATAATCGTATATCCTTTCTCCGGAGTTTCAATGAATCCATCACTAAAAAGTATATCGCAGCCCGACAAAAAGGTCAACCGAAGCGCTTGGAGCCAAATGCTCCGAGACGGCCAATCCGCGAAAAAGTGACATGGTATATTGCATGATGGGAAAGGAGGTGAATTAGGAAAATGCATTGGCACCACTATGGCATAAAAATGACCTCCCCGGACAAGCATTTGTGCTCATCCGAGGAGGTCTCATTTCCACTGATTTGTTACTCCATGTACTTCGAATATTTCTCCATATACTCTGCGTACTCTTCTTTTGCGGTGATCCAGACGATGACGTAATATTCGTCTATGCCCAACCGTGAATAGGCTTCCAATCTGTGATTCCCATCATTTAATTCAAACTCGCCATCAACATAGTGTACAATCAGCGGTGGCAAATCCACATTTTCCGAAATCACCTTTTGAAGTTCACTTACTTTCTGCTCAAATGGTTCAGCCGGGATAACCCACTTCATATCGGCCTCGGGACCGCAGCATCGCTTGAACAGAGACAGAGGCATCTTCACAGGGCCCAAAAAGTATCTGTCGAACAGCTTAAGCCCGTCTGAAAACTCTTTATTATGTCCATCCGAGTGCAAGTAAGTATGTATCCACTCCTCCAGTTTGCCGTTTCGTGCATAGCCTATTGCGGATGATAATGTGCTCTTGTATTCCATCACGAATACCTCCTTTTTTGAGTATACTGTCTTCCGGACAGTCTCGTATGAGAGTGAGTATTCGTCGGCCAGCTGTTCAATCGTAACACCGTTTCTGAACTTAAGCCGAATATCATGATTCCTTTTGAGAAGGTATTTTCGATATCCGGTTGTTTCTCCCCAATCCTTTTTCTCTAGGGATGGAATGTACACGAGCTTGCCCGCGGCATACTTTTGAATTTGCTTAAGCAAGCGCTCCGGAAAAATATCTTTCCCATTTTCGTATTTCATGACTATCACCTCCTCACGAACACAGTATACCTTCAAGGATACCCCTTGCCTATACCGTAAACTGTTTAACACGTTTACGGCACAGTATGGGCTGAGTGGCATTGCTAAACGGTTATCTATGGTTTCGAACCATGCTTTCCAGCTCCTCAATCCGATCCCCGACATCCTCGGGACAATGCGCATCTGACGCAGTGATGATCTTCACGTTATGATTTCTCAGGCTTCTAAGCATCTCTTCGTCCATACCGAGTGTAGCCGTATCGGGGCACCGGCGAAAAGCCCCGCTGTTATGTTCTGCGTACATTTTGCTCTCAGCAAGCGCCTTTGCCAGCTTGTCATAATAATCGGCTAGCGGAAAAGATGCTTTGTGACCGAACAATTTGATCGTGTCCGGATGAGCAATGCCGTCAAAGATACCACTTTGGGCAAGCGAAATCGACGTTTCAAAATAACGATGATATGTACTGTCGACATCGATTCCGTTCCAATGCTCCGCCTTATGGTCAAATGCAAAATCGTCGACAAAATGCACACTGCCCAGCAAGAAATCAAAGCCTTTGTCCTTAGTCAATTCCACTACGAAATCTTCATACTCTTTGAAATAGCAGATTTCAAGGCCGAACTTAATCTTAACAGGGAATTGCGTGTTTCTGATCAACTCGATAAGCGACAAATAGTCCTCCAGCTTCAACAGCCCCGCTTTTCTATGAAACCAGTCATTGACGTAACTGCTGTATGCGCAGACAGAACCGTACATGGGCACGAATTCTTCAAACCGATAACAGTGCTCCAAAAGCCAAATCTCATCCAGATGCATTTCAACTGCCTTATCAACGAAGCGCGCAATCCACTCCCGCGTGTAATCTCCGCGTTCGATATGAATGTGACCATCAAGCATACTATCGCCTCCTTACCTGAAATTCAAAATGCTCCTTACAATCCGGCAAGCATCCTCACGGAGCTATCTCAACCTTGATATCCCCCGTGTCGGTGCTGATCTCGCATCTACCGCCGGTGATCGTCTTAGGAACGTCAATACGGCCTGTATCGCTTTGCGTAAGGAACACCTTCTCGGTAAGCAAGCTGCCTTCCACATCACCGGTATCGGTTTTGATGAAGATTTCTGCCGCATCGCAGCCGTCAAATATCACACTGCCTGTGCTTCTCTCGATAGAGAAGTTCTCTGCGGCGATTACGTTGTTCATTTCCAGCGTTCCCGTGCTGCCGTCCGATAAAAGATTATTACACTCGACATCGGTCAGCTTCGTCTTGCCGGTGGAAACCTTGAGTCGAAGATCACCGTCGCAGGTTGCGTCGGAAACCGTAATCGCGCCCGTCGTAGCCGTTAGCTCCAGCGAAGCCGCGGATACATTTTCAACGCGAATTGCGCCGGTACTCGTCGTCACCTTGATTCCGCTCGAGGCGGATGCATAATTGCTCACGTCTCCCGTGCTC
>JAZNFB010000326.1:0-6256 GCA_045588895.1 Candidatus Flemingiibacterium sp. | reverse complement strand
AGATGTATTCAACAAAGGGCGAAAACGCACCCGAAAATCTCTCCGGCGCAAAGGCACGTGAGCTGCTCAGGTATGTAAAAGATAACGGTCTTGTTTTCTCTGCTCTTTGCGGAGACCTCGGACGCGGCTTCGGCAATCCCGAGCTTAATCCCGAAAGCATCGAGGCATCCAAGCGCATCCTCGACCTCGCAAAGGAGCTTGACTGCAATATTGTTACAACTCACATCGGCGTCGTTCCCGAAGATCCGAACCACGACCGCTACAAAATCATGCAGGAGGCTTGCAAGGAGCTTGCGGATTACGCAGACTCGCTCGATGCACATTTCGCAATCGAAACCGGTCCCGAAACCTCCGAAACACTCAAAGCCTTTCTCGACAGCCTTGGTTCAAAGGGCGTTGCCGTAAACCTTGACCCGGCCAACCTTGCAATGGTTACGGGAGACGATCCTGTCAAAGCAGTTTATAACCTCAAGGATTATATCGTACACACCCACGCAAAGGATGGCGTAAAGCTTGCAAACGGCAATCCCGAATATATTTATCGTGTCGTTCATCCCGTTCCCGAAGAAATCAGAAACACGAAATTCTTCGAGGAAGTACCGCTCGGAACAGGCGACGTTGACTTCCCCAAATACCTTGCGGCGCTTGAGGATATCGGTTACAGAGGATATCTTACAATCGAGCGTGAGGTCGGTCCGACTCCCGAAGCTGATATCACGCTGGCGGCCGATTTCCTGCGAGATATTATTAATAAGTAAAAAGAGAGGTACTGAATATGAAAAAATTAAGAGTCGCTCTCATCGGAACAGGCAACATTGCCGAAACACATATCACACGTTATGAAGCAAATCCGAATGCCGAGATTGTTGCCGTCTGCGATATCGATGAACAAAAGCTCAATAAGTTCGCCGACAAGCACAATGTTGAACACCGTTTCACAAGCGTTGACAAAATGCTCGCAAGTGTTGAACTTGATGCGGCTGACGTTTGTACATGGAACTGCGCTCATGCCGAATGCACCATTGCCGCTCTTAATGCAGGTCTTGATGTCCTCTGCGAGAAGCCTATGGCTATGAATGCAGCAGAAGCACAGAAGATGAAAGACACCGCCGATAAAAACGGCAAGCTCCTCATGCTCGGCTTTGTAACACGCTTCGGCAATGATGCACGTATCGCCAAGGACTTTATCGACAACGGTTGTCTCGGTGATATTTATTACGCAAAGGCTTCATATATACGCCGTCACGGCAATCCCGGCGGTTGGTTCTCCGATAAGTCACGTTCCGGCGGCGGTCCTATCATTGACATCGGTGTTCATCCGCTTGATGCACTTCGCTATCTTATGGGCAATCCGAAGCCTGCATCTGTATTCTGCGTCGCCTCAAACAAGCTTCACGAGGAAAGAGCGAACCTCAAAACCCGTGTTGCTTGGTATCCCGAGGGAGCTGACCCCAAAAAGGATAAATGCGATATTGAGTCGAACGCAGTTGGAATTATCCGCTTTGAAAACGGCGCATCAATGCTTCTCGAATGTTCATACTGCATTAACGACGGTCAGAACAGGAGCGAGAGACTCCTTTACGGAACCAAGGGCGGCTATAACCTTGACCAAAGAAAGCTTTACACCGACATAAACGGCTTCATGGTTAACGCAGAGCTTGCGGGAACTGACAGCTATACCGGCTCAAAGGAGCTTTTCCAGGCGGAAATTGACCACTTTGTTGACTGCTGCCTCAATGGCACAAAATGTATCTCGCCGGCACAAGACGGAGTTGACGTTATGAAAATTCTCGATGCCCTTTATGAATCCGCAAGAACCGGCAAATCCGTTGACATTATCTGATCTTATAGTTATATGAAGCGGCATCCGCACAGGGTGCCGTTTTTTATGTTCACTGCCCTCAAAGAAAATTTTTTCAAAAACCTATTGACAAATCAATATCTTTGTGATATCATTATGATATCACCAATAGGAGGTATGAAAAAATGAAAGAAAAAATCTTATCAACAAAAAAACACGGTATGGCAGTAATGATACTTACAATACTGCTATATCTCGCAGCAGTTGCCGGCTGTGCCTTCGGCGGCATTTTGATGGACGACGAAAACCTCACACTCGGTGTTCCTCTTTTTGTGGTTTCAATAATCTGGGTGTGCCTTGGCTGGATTCCCTTTCTCGGTTTAAAAATATTAAAGCCGCAGGAAGCACTCGTTTTAACGCTTTTCGGTAAATATATCGGCACGCTCAAGGATGCAGGCTTTTATTACGTAAATCCTTTCTGTACCGCCGTAAACCCTGCCGCGAAAACCAAGCTCAATCAGAGCGGTGACGTTACAAGTCACGATAATCCCTTAAATATCAAACTCAACACCGGAAACGTCAATATCGACACCTCGGCAAACAAAATTTCTCTTAAAATAATGACACTCAACAATCAGCGTCAAAAGATTAACGACTGCCTCGGCAATCCCGTTGAAATAGGAATCGCTGTTATGTGGAAGGTCGTTGACACGGCGAAGGCTGTCTTCAATGTTGATAATTATAAGGAATATCTCTCGCTTCAGTGTGACAGCGCACTTCGCAATATCGTGCGTATCTATCCCTATGACATCGCGCCGAATGTCGACACAACGGGCGACGGTCTTGCCGATGAGGGTTCACTGCGCGGCTCAAGCGAGATCGTTGCAAAGCGTATCCGCGATGAGATACAGTCAAAGGTTGCAGATGCAGGACTTGAAATAATCGAAGCACGAATTACTTACCTTGCATATGCACCCGAAATTGCAGCTGTAATGCTCCAGCGTCAGCAAGCATCCGCAATTATCGACGCACGTAAAATGATCGTTGACGGCGCTGTTGGCATGGTCGAGCTTGCGCTTGAACGTCTTGCCGAAAACAAGACCGTTGCTCTCGACGATGAGCGCAAAGCGGCAATGGTGTCTAATCTGCTTGTTGTACTCTGCGGAAATCACGATGCACAGCCCATTGTAAACTCCGGAAGCTTGTATTGATATGGGAGAAAAGAAACAAATACCGCTGCGGCTTTCAGAAAAGCTGTTTGCCGAGATTTCCGCATGGGCGGAGGATGATTTTCGCTCGGTCAACGGTCAAATTGAATATCTTCTAACCGAATGTGTCCGTCAGCGAAAAAAGAACGGGAAATACGTATCTGATGAGCTCGACAAGCCGCTCGATATCAAGCTCGGCGATACAAAAAATAAATAATATATTATGAGATAAATTATAGTTTATGCGTGCCCTCATCCGGCACGCCTTACGACGTGCCCCTTTCCCCAGGGGAAGGCTTTGGAGTAGTCAGCGTTATGGCTCAAGGCATAAATCTAACCAAGAGGCTTCCCTTGGGGGAAGCTGTCGAGCTTTGCTCGACTGATGAGGGCTTCGCCGCATAAGCCATAATTTATAAACAAAAAAAGCTGTCTGTACACAACCACAGACAGCTTCTGTATTTTTATTGGGTATTCAAAAGAGTAAATCGCTTTTTGTCCGCTTCAATGATACCCTCGTCACGCAGTTTTCCGATCTCAACCGAAAGTCCGCTTCGGTCAACGTCAAGATAATCGGCAAGCGACTGACGGTCATAGGGTATCTCAAACGTATCGTTCCCGGCACGCTTCGCCTCAAAGAGCAGATATGCCATCAGCTTTTCACGTGTTGTACGCTTTGAAATTATTTCAATTTTTTTGTGAAGCATCAGGTTTTTCTCGGCAACCATCTGCATAAGATTGTATATCACCATACTGTGAAAGGCACAGGCGTTTGCACATGATCTCGTTATCCTGCCAACGCCGACAAGCATAATTTCGCAGTCCTTTGTGCAAACAACGTCAACCGGCAGAGCGTCAACCTTGGCGCAGGCAAACGTCTCGCCGAATATTCCGCCAACGCCGACACATCCGACAATATCACGATTGCCGTAATAATCCACCTGCTCGATCTGTACCTCTCCCGATAAAACGATGCCGAGAAATTTCGCCGTATCGCCCTCGGAGAATATCACGTCCCCTCGTTTATATTCGCAAACATCGGCGTCGAGACAGTCGAGCATAGGTATAAGCTCCTCATCCGAAATATCGCGAAAAAGCGGACAGCCGCGTAGTGTTTCCTTATAATCCTTCATAAAAATCACCGTTCCCAGTCTGATAACATATAATTATTATAATACAAAGAAAAAAATAAGTCAAGTAGTGCAAAAAAACCTATTGACAAATCAGGGAAAACGTGTTACAATGTAAACGATACAGAGATTTGGAGACGTATCAAAGCATTGGCGTTAATGGACGCCTTTGTTTTGTGCGTCTTTTTTTGTTTCCATTTTTCAAGATTATATAAAGGAGATAATATCATGTATGACGTTGCCGTAATCGGTGCAGGTGTTGTAGGTGCGATGGTCGCGAGAGACCTTGCGGCTTATAAATTGAACATCTGCATACTCGAAAAAGAGCATGACGTTGCAATGGGCGCAACCAAGGCAAATTCCGCCATCGTACACGCAGGCTTTGACGCAAAAGAGGGCTCACTCAAAGCAAAGCTAAACGTAAAGGGCTCGGAAATGATGGAGGATGTTACACGAGATCTCGGCGTTAAATACAGACGCAACGGCTCACTCGTTGTTGCACTTAACGAGGAGGAAAGGGATATCCTCAATTCACTTTTAGAGAGAGGAAAAGCAAACGGAGTCAAGGGGCTTGAAATAATTGAGCGCGAGCGTCTGACTTCACTTGAGCCGAACATAGCAGACGGAGTAATCTGTGCGCTCTATGCACCGACGGGAGCAATAGTCTGTCCGTATGAGCTGACCGTTGCGGCAATCGGAAATGCGATGGATAACGGCGCAGAATTAAAATGTAACTTTGAGGTCAAAAGCATCACGGCATATGAGGATTTTTACGAAATTTCTTCCGGAAATGAAACAGTTAAGGCGCGCTATATAGTAAATGCGGCAGGCGTATATTCCGATTCGGTTGCAGGTATGGCCACAGACAACACATTCACAGTGCATCCCCGCCGCGGTGAATATCTCGTGCTTGACAAGGAATGCGGTAATACCGTTTCTCATACGATCTTTATGACACCGAGTAAAATGGGCAAGGGCATTCTCGTTTCACCGACGGTTGACAACAATCTTCTCCTCGGCCCGACAGCCGTTGACACAATCGACAAGGACGATAAATCAATAACACCCGAATTTTTCAACTCGATTTTCGATATCGCCGCAAAAACCGTCAGAAATATACCGAGAAACAAAACGATCACCTCATTCTGCGGACTTCGCGCAGTCGGCGACACAGGCGATTTCATAATCAACCGTCCGAGAGAGCATTTCATTAACGCGGCAGGCATCGAATCGCCCGGACTTTCGGCTTCTCCGGCAATCGCGGAATATATCCGTGAGATGCTTGAAAATGACGGACTTAAGCTCGAAAAGAAGGAAAATCATATCAAAACACGCCGTCCCATGCACGCCTTCCGCGAGGCAGATATGGGCGAAAAGAACCGTATGATAAAAGAAAACCCGGCATACGGCAGAATAGTTTGCCGCTGTGAGGGAGTCACTGAGGGCGAGATACTCGATGCCATAAGAACAAACCCAGGAGCAACCGATCTCGACGGTGTAAAACGCCGCACACGTGCACAGATGGGAAGATGTCAAGGCGGCTTCTGCAGTCCGTATATCATTGAGCTGCTATCCCGTGAGCTTGATATTCCCTATGAAAATGTAACCAAATTCGGCGGCGAATCGAATGTGGCAGTCGGCAAAACCAAGGAGGTTAAATGATGACAGAGCTTGTTATAATCGGCGGCGGACCTGCTGGCATGAGTGCGGCGGTCGCAGCATACGAAAGCGGCATACGCGACATACTCATCCTTGAGCGTGACGACAGCCTCGGCGGAATACTTCGCCAATGTATACATAACGGATTCGGTCTGCATAAATTCGGCGAGGAGCTGACAGGACCTGAATATGCATACAGATATGAAAAGAAGGTACGTGAACTTAATATCCCCTTCAAGCTTAACACAATGGTGCTCGATATAACGCCCGAAAAGCGCATCACCGCAACCAATCCCAAGGACGGCATCTTCCAAATAGATGCAAAGGCAATAATCCTCGCAATGGGCTGTCGTGAGCGTGCAAAGGGCGCACTCAACATCGCAGGTACACGTCCGGCAGGCATGTTCAGCGCAGGCACGGCACAAAAGCTTGTAAACATGAAAGGCTATATGCCGGGCAAA
>JAZNFB010000325.1:0-4460 GCA_045588895.1 Candidatus Flemingiibacterium sp. | reverse complement strand
GCTATATTACAGCGTGCAATTTCAGCTTCCGTTATTGCAGACGGTGAACCGGCAGGAAAGATTGAACACGGACTTTTCATTCTGCTCGGTGTACTCAAGGGTGACGAGAAAAACGACGCCGATCTGCTTGCCGAAAAGATCAGTAAGTTACGCATTTTCGACGATGCTGACGGCAAGCTCAATCTCTCGCTCAAGGATATCGGCGGCAGTGCACTTGTCGTTTCAAATTTCACACTCGGAGCAGATTACCGCAAAGGCAACCGTCCCGATTATTTTGCCGCAGAAGCTCCGACACGTGCAAATGAGCTTTATGAATATTTCTCGGATGCTCTGCGTGAACGTGGAATACACACAGAGAACGGTGTTTTCGGTGCTGATATGCAAATAACATTTACGGCAGACGGACCTGTTACAATCGATATGGACAGTACCGTACTCAAAAAACAGTGATTTGGAGTCTTGAACGATGTATTTGAAAATTAACGGAGACTTAAATAAATACTATCTGCAGACGATCTGTATGCTATATTTCCCGGGCGCGACCTTCTCCGAAAGTGAGGATGAAACCGCAGAGGAGATGGCAGAATTCTGGCGGCGTGATTTTGACGATGCCGTTGAGGTCTCATGCCGGTTCACAAGCGTTGGTTACACCGGCTTTGGCAAAAAAACAGTGAAATGTGACGGATTCCACGGATTCGCCGAAGGGGATCACGATCCGCGCACCAAAGCTTCAAAGATTGCCGCAGGACTCGCCGCGCTTGATGCAGGCTATGAAATGTTCGGCTGTCGTCCGGCTTGGGGAATATTAACCGGTATACGTCCGGCAAAAATAGCCTCTGAGCTTATCTCAGCGCGTGACGAAAACGGTGCACGTGTATTTTCATCGGAAGCGGCACGAAATGTGCTCACACGTGAATATCTCGTCAGCCCGAAAAAGGCGGCACTCGCGGTTGAGATTGCACGAAGCGAACAGAAGGTGATACGTCTTGCAGGAGACGGCAGAGAACCCTATACCTGCTCGGTCTACGTCTCTATCCCTTTCTGCCCGACAAGATGCTCATATTGCTCGTTTGTCTCTTATTCGACGAAAAAGCTTCTTTCGCTCGTTCCCGAGTATCTGCTTCGTATATGCGAGGATGCACGCAGACTTCTTACATATCTCCGTGAGCGCGGATTTAAGGTGCTGACTGTTTACATTGGCGGCGGTACTCCGACAACGCTCACCGATGAACAGCTTGCTATATTGCTTGGAACACTTGCCGATAATATACCGATAAAGCGTCTGCATGAATTTACGCTTGAAGCAGGCCGTCCCGACACGATAACAAAGAAAAAATTGGAGGTTGCCAAGGAGTTTGGCGTTAACCGAACAAGCATCAATCCGCAGACCATGAACGATAAGGTGCTTCGTGAAATTGGCAGACGACACACTGTTTCCGATTTCATGAAGGCTTACGATATGGCACGACAGGTCGGAATTGAGCAGATAAACACGGATCTTATCGCCGGACTTCCCGGTGACGGATATAAAGGATTTTCACGTTCACTTGATAAGATTCTCCGTCTTGCTCCCGAAAATGTCACCGTTCACACCTTCTGCGTTAAAAAGTCCTCGGAAATTCTCCGTCTTGACACCGAGATTTATAACCGTTCCGCAGATGAAACCGTTAAAGCGGTCGATTATTCTCAGGTAACGCTCAAAAATGCAGGATATCATCCGTATTATGTTTACCGTCAGAAGAATACCGTCGGAAATCTTGAAAACGTCGGGTATACACAGAAAGGCTATGACGGACTTTATAACGTACTGATGATGGAAGAACTTCATTCGATCTTCGCTGTCGGAGCGGGTGCTGTCACAAAGCTTGTGCGCTGTGATAAAAACGGAAAGAAGTATATCGAGCGCATTTATGAGCCAAAATATCCTTATGAATACCTCGCGCAAAACAGCGACGATTCCATGACTGATAAACTGCGCCGCTGTGATAAATTCTTCGATTTTGAAGTGTAACTTTAAATTTTGCACGTTTCAACCCTTTATCCGAAAGGAAGCATATACCTATGATTAAACTTAACACACGTATTGGTTCAGAGGATCAGAAAAAAGATTTTATACGTGAATGTGAAAATAAATTTGAGGCGCGTCTTGACGAGGTCTCGGCAGAGGTTATCCGCGACGGAGTTAAAATTATTGCTCTTTCAGGGCCAACCTGCTCCGGTAAAACAACAACCGCCGCAAAGCTGACAGAAGAGCTTACAAAGCATGGCGCTGACGTACATCTCGTTTCGATCGATAACTTTTTCCGTGAGCGTGATGTTCTCGACCGTGAAGCTATAATGCAGGATAAGAGTATTGATTATGATTCAGTCAGTGCAATTGATCTTGACCTGCTTGCAAAGCGTACTGCTTCGATCATAAAAGGTGACCCGACCGAGCTTCCGATATATGACTTTAAGCTCGGAAAGGCAACCACGAGCGAAACCGTTGATCCCGATGAGAACAGCGTTTTCATTTTTGAGGGAATACAGGCAATATATCCCGAGGTGACTGCGCTTTTTGGGGATAATTACAAGTCCGTTTATATCTGCGTTGAGGATGACCTTGAAATCGGCGACTACTATTTCGGTAAGCGTGAGCTCAGACTTCTTCGCAGACTTGTGCGTGATTACAAATTCAGAGGTGCAGCTCCCGAGTTTACATTCTTCCTTTGGCGCAGCGTTGCGGCTAACGAAGACCGCTCAATACTTCCGTATGCGGATACGGCGGACATCAGAATAAACTCATTTATGGCGTACGAGATATATTTAATGAAAAGCGTACTGCCGGAGATCCTTGCGCTTGTTCCCGACACAAATCCTCATTTTCCAAAGGCTTTCGATATATGCAGAAAGCTTGAGGAAATTGATTCGATTAACCCTGACCTTATACCAAAGGATTCGCTGCTTCGTGAATTTATAGGTTAAAATTCATATTCAAAAACAAGGAGAATAAAACAATGACAAAAGCTGTATATAACGATTACCGTGAATCGGCGGCGTATATTTCGGAACGAATCGGAGCAACTCCCGATATTGCCGTTATACTCGGCTCGGGACTCGGAGAATTTGCTGAGAGACTTTCTGACAGCACCGTTATTCCGTACCGTGATATTCCGCATTTCCCGACATCCACCGTTTCCTACCAAAAAGGTGAGCTTGTTTTCGGAAAACTCAGATATGACGACGGAAAAGAGAAGACAGTCCTTGCCATGAACGGACGCTTTCACTATTACGAGGGCTGGGAAATGTGGCAGACGGCGTATCCGATAGGCGTTTTCAAGCTTCTCGGCATTGACAAGATGATAATTACAAATGCGGCAGGCGGTATCGGCTACAATGATGAGCGTGAGATCGTTCCCGGTGACCTTGTTTGCGTGACTGATCAGATCAAGCTCGCGCCGATGTCACCGTTGAGAGGTGCTAACATACCAGAGTTTGGCGAGAGATTCTTTGATATGCAGTCTGTTTTCGATAAGGAGCTTCGTGAGCTTGCAAAGGAATGTGCAAAGAATCGCGGTTACACCTTAAAAGAGGGCGTTTATGCATACATGACCGGACCGCAGTATGAAACTCCGGCGGAGATACGTGCACTTAAGCTGATGGGTGCAAATCTCGTTGGTATGTCAACAGTTGCAGAGGTTATCTTTGCGGCACAGGTTGGCATTAAAGTACTTTGTATTTCCTGCGTATCAAACATGGCGGCAGGCATTACAGGCAATCCGCTTACCGAGCAGGAGGTTCTTGACACGGCGGCAATGATATCCGAGCGTTTTAAGATGCTGCTGTCAGACGTTATTCACAACATATAAAATTAATTTTGAAAGGAAACAAACAATGGAAACCAAACGTATTCTTGAGCTTATCGAAGAGAGAAAGGATGAGCTTTTTGAGCTTCTTTCAACATTTATTAAAATCAACACCGAAAACTACCGTACCTGCGGAAACGAAAAGGAGCTTGCCGAGCTGATACATAAAATGTGTCTCGATATGGGACTCGAAAGCGATCTCTTTTCGCCGATTTCTCTTGAAGGCTTCACAGAGCATCCGGACTATCTTCCCGGTCACGCACTTGAGGAAAGATACAACGTCGTTGCTCGCTACAAGGGCAGTGAGGATGTTGACGAGCTGATGCTCATGGGTCACACCGATACTGTTGAAATTGGCGATCTTGCAAACTGGGAGCGCGCTCCGCTTTCGGGTGACATTGCAGACGGTAAAATATTCGGACGAGGTGCTTGCGACGACAAATATGCACTTGCGACTGTTATGTTCATCATGAAGCTTCTCAAAGAGGAAGGGTATATTCCGAAGAAAAACCTGCTTTTTGCCGCTTATTCGGACGAGGAGCACGGCGGTTCACACGGTGCACTTGCGGCTGTTCTTAAATACCCATGCACGAGTATTGTCAGCCTTGACGGAGT
>JAZNFB010000324.1:0-3924 GCA_045588895.1 Candidatus Flemingiibacterium sp. | reverse complement strand
AGTTGTTGTAATTGCAGGTATTGCAGTTGCACTTGCAAAGAAGAAGAAGCAGTAATTCTTCGCAAAAACAGTAAATAAAAAAAGGGTTGCGGCCGCAAACCCCATGATCGAGCTTCGTCTTAACGGCGGAGCCCGATTTTTTTTATTTTTCTGCTGAATTTTGACGGCGGAAGCGGTTGGGCGTTACACCGATGTGTTTCAAAAACATTGCTTCAAAGCCCTGACGCGTTTCATATCCGCATTTTTCGGCAATCTTATCAATTGACATATCGCTTTCAGCCAAATATTGCTTTGCCGCACTCAGTCTTATTTCTCGCAGCTTTTCGGTAAATGACATTGCAAAGCATTTGTCGAGTATACGTCGCATCTGTGTGCGGCTGTATGAGAAATAGTCGGCGAGTGAATTGAGTGTGATTTGTCTTGAAAAATTTAAGTAAAAGTAATTTTCGATTTTGGTATACAAATTTATTTTCGGAATGTCCTCCGATTTCTGATCTTTATCAAATGCCGCAATGCGATCAAGGACATAGCTCAGGATTATTCCAAACTGCGCCTTCATGCGGTATTCTCCGAGGCGTGAGAGATTCGTGTGCTGTGATTTTCGAAGGCTTGCTATAAGGTGAAAAATCATTGAGCGTTCCTCGTCGCCTAAAGAATAGTGCATATATGGAGGAAGCGCTCCCGAAATATCATTGTCACTTGAGGTCATATTGAATCGCATACCGAAGCGGCGCATATTGCCCGAATGGGTGAGAAGCTTGTGCAAAATATGCGGCTTTATTAAGAGAACCTCGCCTGCTTCGACTGTGATGCTTGTGCCTTCGATGACAACATCAAAAGAACCGTCTTCAACGATCAGAATCTCATGTGTTGCATGGTCGTGATAGGTCAGGGAAGGTGTGAGCGGACGGTTTTGTTCGATTTCATAATCCATGAGTATGTCGATAGTTACATTCTCACAAACGATACTGACGGAGGAGGGAAGCTCAAATGCATCGATATATTCTTTATCAACAAACTTTGCACGCGGCATATTATCACTCCTTTTATGTGGTTTTTATATAATATCACATTAATGTTACGATTTGATTAACAAAAAACTGTGAAAAGGTGAATTAGCAAGTTTCCTCTTGAATATTTTTACTTTTATGATTGACAAATCGAAAATTGTGTGGTATAATTAATAATAAGTATATATGTCTGTAAAGATTGATTGAATATATGATTCGATATTGAGGAGACACAATTTATGAAAAAGTTGAAACTTTTTAAGTCCTTCCCGACTAAATTGATTGTTGCTGCACTGGTTGTCGCTGTTTTGGCAGTTTCGGTATATGCAACATTCAAGCTCGATTTTCTCGATGCATTTTTCGATATGTATGGCAAAGGCGGAGACACTGTGAACACAGGCGTTATATCCACCGATTCAGTAACACCCTATGTTCCGGAAAAACGTACATACACTCGCCCGGAGGAAACTTATGAGGGTGTTCAGGGTATAATTCTCCGTTCTACAGCTTCATCTGTTAACGCTTCAACCGTTTCCGGAACTCAGGTTACAGACTATATGATCATTGCCGATTCAACAAGCCCGACAACAGCTATTGCAAACCTTAGAGCTGCCGGCATCAATGCGTGGATCTCTGTTCCGCTTACCGGCGTTGACTCCGATATGGTTTCTTCAATCAATGCTATCCTTGCCGCTGACGACGTTGACGGTATCGAGCTTGATTTCTGCGGGATGCCTTCGAATCCCGGCGAAACCAACTCCGATGTGGATTCTATAAACGCTTTCGTTGGCGATGTTAAGGAACTCATTACTCAGTATGAAGCAACTTACGGTCATGACATCAAGCTTTCTGCAAAGGTTTACTGCGATATCAACACAAACTATGGCTTCGGCATTGACGTTGCTGCTTGGGTTGCGGCTGATTATATTGATATGATCACTCCGTCTTCCGGTTCTGATATTTCCAACACCGATATGTCAATAAGACTCTGGGCTTCGCTTGTTGATCCTTACGGAGTTGTTCTTGCTCCTCATATCGCTCCTCAGATCAAGCATTACGAAAGCTCCACATCCGTTTCAAATCAGACAACATCTTCTCTTGCAGGCGAAGCGGCGTTTGTAATTTCGCAGGGCGCAGATAAGGTTTCGGTTTCCGATTATATCAACGCTTCGATGCTTAACATTATCGGTTCTTATGATACTGTTATGACAGTTGACCGCGTGCATCATATCTCCTACAACACGACAAGAAAGGCTTGGACTCCTGCATACAATCAGGTTCCGAGAACATTCTACCAGTCAACCAACGCTATCCGTATTCCGATGGGTAACGTACCCGACAATGCGACTGTAAAGGTTCGTTTTACGTATAATAAGTCGTATGGTGGTTTGCTTAGCAGCATGCCGGGCGTGAATGTATATGTGAATTCTCAGCAGTGTACTAACCGTGCTACGGTTGGCGGTAATGCCATCACCGGTTATTCAACATTTGAATACAAAGTACCGGAAGCGGCACTTGACGGCGGATATGCTGTTTTCGAGCTTATCCCGACGTCTTCAAGCACCAACTATACGTTGAACAGTATACAGATCATGGTCGATGTGCCGTAATCAACATTAAAAAATACAATCCTCCGTTACAAAGCAGTGAACCGAACCGTTAAAAACGTACAATGACAAAAACACCCTCCTATGGTATAATAGAAATATCATAGAAGAGATTTTTATGCCAAGAGAATATCGACATATCAAGCAATACGAAAGAGAAATAATGGAACTAAGGGATCAAGGGCTAACACAAAGGCAGATAGGAGAACGGTTAGGCTTTACGCGACAGAAGATCAAAGATTTTATCAAACGAAATAACCGAAACCAGCGAAAAATAACATTAGGTATGCCGAGCAAGCCTCAATGCAGACCGCGAAAAGACAGCAATACATTACCGCCATCAGTTCAGAAAATGAGCAAAGTGTCACAGTTACAGTACGAACTTGCGATGAAAGATCGCCACATAAAAAGTTTGGAAATGGAAAACCAACTGATGCGGGATTTTCTCTCGCTCACAGAAAGGAAGTGAGGACAAGTATAAAATACATGGTGATCTATCGCTACAAGGATAAATATACGATCAGCGAAATGTGCCGGTTCTTTAAGGTATCGAGAAGTGGTTACTATGACTATGTCAAAAGACTTGGTTTCCCGGCAAAAGATCTTCCGCTTGCTGAAAAGATCAAGGAGTGTCAGGATAAGTGCGGCAAAACCTACGGATATCGCAGAGTACATATTTGGCTGGAACGAAACGGTATTCATAGAGATCCGAAAACTATTTTGCGTGTGATGCAAAAGTATAATATGTTGTCTGTGATCAGACGGCGAAAATTCTACAAATACACCGAACATTTGCATAAATACAAGAATCTTTGGAAGCAAAATTTCAAAGCGGACAGACCCAATCAAAAATGGGCAACAGACATTTCGTATATCCACACCAAACAAGGTGTTCTGTACCTTTCTATCATCCGGGATTTGTATGATAACAGCATTGTTGCCTACAAAACAGGAACACAGCAAGCCATCAATCTTGTATTGGATACGATCAAAGCTGCCAAGAGGAAAGAAAAAGTCACTGCAGAGCTGCAACTCCACAGTGACCAAGGCTTTCAATATACCTCACACGCATATTTCAAGCTAACACAATTATACAACATTACGCCGTCAATGTCAAGTAAGGGTAATCCTTATGACAATGCAATGGCAGAAAATTTCTTTTCAATTCTCAAAACCGAGTGCATTCACCGCGTAAAGTTGAAAACCTATGATGAGGCTCGCCTTCTCATAGGTGAATACATTCGTTTCTACAATAACGATAGAATTCAAACTAAAACAAAACTGACCCCGCTTGAAAAACGAAGTCA
>JAZNFB010000323.1:0-4353 GCA_045588895.1 Candidatus Flemingiibacterium sp. | reverse complement strand
CCGTCCTCAATGTGAGTATTAACGAAATAGTTGAGCAGCGCCCACTCAAGACGTGCGCCCATACCGCGGTAGATCCAGAAGCCGTTACCGGAGAGCTTTGTTCCTCTCTTATAGTCAATGAGACCAAGATCGGTACAGATATCAACGTGATTTTTCGGCTCAAAATCGAACTTATGAGGTTCACCGTAGTAACGGAGCGGCTCGTTATTCTCTTTTCCGCCGGGCTTCAAGTCCATATCTGGCAGATTGGGGAGCGAAAGCATGAGATTGGAGTATTCGATTTCAACCTCTTTAAGCTTTTCGTCGTTTGTCTTGATGGTTTCGGAAAGCTCCTTCATCTGTGCAAAAATGGGAGCAACGTCCTTGCCCTCCTTTTTGAGCTGCGGAATCGACTTCGAAACCTTGTTCTGCTCTGCCTTGAGCGCTTCATTCTCTGAAATCATTGCGCGGCGCTGTGTGTCAAGCTCTAAAATACGTGCGATTTCTTCCTTTGCGTCCTTACCCTTGTTTGCAAGGCGCTGTATTGCTTCTTCTGTGTTTTCCTTAATATATTTGATGTCAAGCATGATTTTTCTCCCTTATATTAAACAAATAAATTTTCTGCGTTTTCTTCGCCAACGAGCTTTTTAATGATCCCGGTGAGCTCATCGGTATCTTTATACGAGATAGAAATTGACTTTTTACGACTAAAATGGGAAATTTTGACACGACAGCCAAGCGTTTCCGTCATTTTTTCCTCAAGTGAAGCGTAATATTCCCTTTCAACAGCGTTATTTTCCTCGGTTTCGTCCTCCTCTATAGGCTGACTGTTGAGCTTGTGTACCAATTCCTCTGTTGCGCGGACGGAAAGCTCACGGATGACAACAGTATCCGCAACCTCGGAAATCCGTGATTTATCAATAAGTCCAAGCAGTGTGCGCGCGTGACCTGCCGAAAGAGACTTATCTGCAACGAGAGCAAGCACATCCTCGGGAAGATCAAGCAGACGCATGGAGTTCGTAACCGCGGCACGGCTCTTGCCAACCTGCTTTGCAACCTGCTCCTGGGTCAAATTGTATTCTTCAATGAGGGATTTATACCCCTGCGCTTCTTCTATTGGGGACAGATCCTCTCGTTGAATGTTCTCAATGAGCGCGTATTCGGCAACTTTTCTGTCGTCAGCCTCGAGAATGACAACGGGAACCTCGGAAAGACCTGCCATTTTTGCCGCTCTCCAACGACGTTCACCTGCGATTATCTGATAAAAGTCACTTCCCTCGCGTTCTCTGACGACGATTGGCTGAATCAGACCGTTCACCGCAATTGAATCGGCAAGTTGCGCAAGAGCTTCTGCTTCAAACACCTTACGCGGCTGACCTCGGCGAGGTTCAATCTCGGATAAACGCAGTGTGCTTGTTTTTTCGGGCGAATCGAGCGAATTATCAAGGAAAATCGCATCCATTCCGCGCCCTAATCCTTTTTTCTTAGTAGCCATATGACCTCCATAGTTATATAGTACGTTCAATTATCTCCTCGGCAACGTCTAAATATGCCTGCGCGCCTTTGGAGTGTTTGTCATAATAGATGATAGGCTCGCCGTAGCTCGGAGCTTCGGAAAGCTTGACATTGCGGACGATACCGGTCTTGAAAAGCTTGTCCGCGTAGTATTTTTTGAGCTCGTCGAGCACCTGAAGCGACAGATTGAGTCTGCCGTTGAACATGGTTATAAGTATGCCGGTGATTTCGAGTGAGGGATTATAGAGCTTTTTGACCTGTTTAATTGACAAAAGAAGCTGTGAAAGACCCTCAAGTGAGTAAAATTCGCACTGCATCGGGATTATAACGCCGTTTGAAGCCGCAAGAGCATTCAGCGAGAGTATGCCGAGTGACGGCGGACAGTCGATAAAAATGTAGTCAAAATCGTCAGCGATCTCGGCAAGCGATTCCTTCAAGAGGAGCTCACGTTTTTCTGTATCAATAAGCTCAAATTCTGCGCCTGCGAGGGAAATTTGGGAGGGAATTACAAATAAATTCTTAAATCCCGTATCAATCACCGCCTCGGAGGCTTTTGCTCTGCCGATTATAAGGTCGTATGAGGATATTTTGACTTTTTTGCGTGACACGCCGACTCCACTTGTGGCATTTCCCTGCGGATCGAGATCGACGAGAAGTACACGTTTGCCCTGTGCACCAACTGCGGCGGCACAGTTTACGGCGGAGGTGGTTTTTCCAACGCCGCCTTTTTGGTTTGCGAGTGAAATGGTATAAGCCATTATCGTCCTCCGATATTGATTATTGCTATACAATATATTATAGCAAAAAACAGGCAAAAAGTCAATGGTATTTTGTAAATATGCAGAGATTTTGTTGTCGATGTTTCACGTGAAACATTATAATTTGTCGAAAGCAATGTTTCACGTGGAACATTATATAATTGCCGCTCTCAATGTTTCACGTGGAACATTTATTTGACATTGGGAATACGGATTTTCAGGACGGTTGCGCCTTCCTCGTCTATACGCTCACTTTCAACTTTGATTCCGGCTTGCTTGATGACCGATATTGCGCGGTCCACCGAATTATAAAAAATGCGGATATCCTTTAAGACGATCTTGCGCGGTGAACGTAGCTTACGTGCAGTGATGTTCTCTGCCAAAAAGCGATCAATGTATGCCTCGGTTGCGGCGACATTCAGGCTGTGAGCGCTTATGTATTCAATTATGCGCAGACGGTCGTCGGCAGAGGAAATTCGAAGCAAAGAACGCGCGTGACGCTCTGTAAGGCCGTATTTAAGTATTTTTTCACGCTCCGGTACGGTCAAACGGAGAATCCGGAGCTTGTTTGCAACAAATGACTGGCTTGCCGAAAGCTGGCGTGCAACTTCGTCCTGCGTCAGACCGTACATATCGATTAGGGAGGCAATTGCACTTGCTTGCTCAAAAAGATTCAGGTCTTCGCGCTGTATATTCTCAATGATTGCAAGCTCGGCGGATTTTTTACTGTCAATTTTTAATATAATACATGGAACCTCGCGCAGCCCGAGTAATTTTGCCGCGCGCAGACGTCTCTCACCGGCTACGATCTCAAATAACTCACTGTATGCGCCCTCGCTTTCGATTCTGCGTACTGTAAGCGGCTGCAGAATACCGTATCGGCGTATGCTGTCGGCGAGGCGGATTATTGTGTCATCGTCAAACTTCCGACGCGGTTGGCTGGGATTTGGGAAGATTCTCTCAGTCATGAGCATATGTATTCGTCCAAATTCCTCGGCTTCTTTAAATTGACGTTCTCTGTCCTCAAGCGCGCTCCATGATTTACGGAGCTTTTCCCTTTCGTTTTCAAGCTGTATTTCCGGTATTTTTTTGAATATACTGTTCATTGTGTTCATAGGCCTTTGATCTCCTTGGTTTTTATATGACTATGATAACACAACAACCGTGAGAAAAAATGCGAATTTTGTATGGCGAAAAATAATACAGCCCGTCGAGAAAGCCGGCGGACTGTCGTTAATGAGGCGATTTTTTTATTTTACAGTGGTTTTTTCTTGATTTGGGAGTTATTTCGCGGATAAATCTTAGTTGTTTCGGCAATCTTATCAACTCCGACTATACAGCGCGGATCTGCTGTGTCATCTGAAATCAGCGAGAAATTATCGGTAAATGCCAGTCTGCCACCGAGCTTTTTTATTGCGTTTTCAGCTTCGGCAGTTTCCTCGGCGGCATTTGCCTTCATTGCAATAAACTGTCCGCCAAGCTTCACGTACGGCAGACAAAGCTCGCACAGCACATTCATTCTTGCAACGGCTCTCGCACAGGCAATATCGTATGTTTCGCGTTTATTTTCGTTATTAACATATTCCTCGGCACGTGCCGCAACACAGTTTATCCCCGAAAGTCCGAGCATTTCTGCGCTTTCGCGGATATATGCGATACGTTTCGCGGTGCTGTCGAGAGCCGTTATAGCGAGATCGGGACGTGCAATAGCCAAGGGAAGCGTAGGGAAGCCCGCACCGCATCCTATGTCTATGACCGTTGCTCCCTCGGGAATATACTTCGAAACGGTCAGAGAATCAACGTAATGCTTCATTATAATACCGTCGATATCCGTGATCGCGGTGAGGTTCATATAGCTGTTAACCTCGAGCATTCGATCGGTGAGCTGATGAAGCTTTTTGATGATTTCGCTTGTACAAAAAGAATCAAGCTTGTTTTTTAAAAGGGAAGCGGTTAATTTTGCTTCAAAAATGGAAAAATCTGTCACTTTAGTAAATCCTTTCCGTTTGCCGAGAAGTATATGAGAAGCACGGAGATGTCGGCAGGAGATATTCCGGAGATGCGTGAGGCTTGTCCGATGTTCGCAGGCTGAAATTTGTTT
>JAZNFB010000322.1:0-4465 GCA_045588895.1 Candidatus Flemingiibacterium sp. | reverse complement strand
AGATTCACTGTCGCTGTCGTCATATGTGACGTCTACAATATACCAGGCGTTGTCAAGCTTAATGGTATTGACCATGTGCGGCATACCATCATCGGAGACAACACTCATTCTGTCAACCTCAAAGCCGGCGATGGTTGCAAGCGTATAAAAGCTGTCGGAATAGCCCATGCAGTTTGCACGTCCGTCGATCAGCGCACCTGTGATCGTGCGGAATCTTGGCGGATCATCACTGCTTGAATCGGTTACGTTTGCAGTGTAATATGTTATTTTTTCGGTTAACATATCGTGAAGGATCAGCTCAAGCTCAAGCGGATCGGATGTCATCCCTTTTGCTTCGGAAACCATTTGCTCGGCAATTCGCAGAACTTCAATTTCCTCTGAATTAAGTTCCGAGAGATCGTTACTGAAATATGCTTGTGTGACGCGGTCTCCGACAAAGGGCGTTACAGTGAATTCATATTTATCCCCTATGGCGCTGTATGCAATGCCGATTGCGGGAATACAGTCCGTGAGCAGGCTGAAATCACTGTCTGTAAGCTCACCCGTATAGCGTACGTTGGTGACGTATATACCCTCGGATCTCATATCATTAAGATATGTAACCAATTCCTGCAGAGTGGATATTGTTTTTGTTCCCGTCTGTACATAGCTGTCCTGCGGATAGTCAGTAAACCCGGGAATGTCGGTTATAATGGATGACCAATTAGTGCTTGATGAACAGGCAGTAAATGATACTGCGCTAAAGGCAAGACCAAGAAACAGTGCTGTAAGTTTTTTCATAATAGCTCTCTTTCGCTTAACTTATGTGACCTGCCGTGAAAAGCAGAGTCGTATATGAAAACCTAACAAAATAACCTCACCTTGTTTTATCAAAGATAAGGTTATAATATGGTGCGCTTGACAGGACTTGAACCTGCACGTCGGGGACACCAGATCCTAAGTCTGGCGCGTCTGCCAATTCCGCCACAAGCGCATACTTGCGTCCGTTTGATGCGACAGACGCATTTTTTATTTAAAGCTCAATTTTTACAATATGAAAATCTGTACGGTGTGTTGACGGGCCACTGTAGAAGTATGCCCAGAGTGTACCGTCCTGCATACGCTTCAAGAACGGATGTCCGACTGAAAATGCAGCCATTTCACTCCATACATCGTTCATTCCTGCGTTCTGTTTGCCTTTAGTATTTGCACCGTAGTCGAACACAGTGAGCGCATCTTCCCATGTTTTACCGTTGTCAGTGCTCTTTGCAAGCTTGATAATCGGCACACTGTCACGGTTAATGTAAATTGTGATAAGCTCACCGTCATTACCGTCAACGATATTTCCGGGTTGTCCGACAAGCCCTGTGTCTGTGAGAGTGCCGAATGTACGTCCGCCATCTGTGCTGTAACACTGATGTATATTGATATAATCGCCTTTTGTACGGTCGAATGTCCAGAATATATCCGCAACACGACCGTCTTTTAGAACATCGAGTCGCTGATCCCAATAATACACCTCGGGACAGTCGGTGATAACCACTTCGTCGCCCCATGTATATCCGCCGTCCGTCGAATAAACGACTGCACTGTGGTGAACCCAATACTCAGTTTCATAATAAGGTTTATTCACTTCAAACTGTATGCCGATACGTCCATCTGCCGTTATGAACGGTGCACCCGTAAGTGGGAGCGGCATATTGTAAAAGGTGTTCACCTGCACTCGCTCAAGCGGTGTCCATGTTTTGCCGCTGTCTGATGAGTGCGACACCATGATGTATGTGTCTTTGAGTCCCTCAGTTTCTTCATTGTAGTAGGGAAGTTCCTCCATTGTTGCATCCACTGCGTTTAAAACTGCAAGAAGATTATCGGGAGTAACCTCAACAAAGTAAATAAGACGCAGTGTTGTTGCTTTACCGTCAACTGCTGGCGGAACAAAAAATTCTACCGGCTCACCGAAGGTCTTGCCGTTATCTCCTGAAATACATACAACGGCACGGTCTGTTTTATTATATGGTCCTTTTGTTTGTGCGCCCTTAAAGGATGCGAAGATGGTACCGCTTTGAAGCTGACATACCGACGGAAAAGCACAGCTTGACAGGGTAGGTGTGTTTTCGCCAGAATAAATAATATCGTGGCTTACAATTTTCATGGCGTTTCTTTTCTCTCCTTCCTTTTCGTGCCGTGCATTAGCATACCACAGATTAGTATATCACAAATAAAAGATTTTGTCAAGGTATTGATTTTTGCGAAAAAAAGTTGTAAAATATAAGTGGTACGTATTTTGCATAGTAAATGGAATTTGTGAGGTAACAAATGAAGGCTCTTGTTTTATCAATTACCGCAGGCGGAGGACATAACGCAACCGCAAAGGCTATATGCGCATATCTTGAATCAATCGGATGTCACGCAGAGATGCTTGACACATTTGAATATCTCAGTCATGCGCTTGGAGAGGCTGTGGCGCGCGGTTATCTTCTCATGGCTAAAAATGCCAAGCTCGTTTATAAGGGCGGTTACCGTCTCGCCGAAAAACGCAATAAGTCAACGACCGAATATTCGCCAACACGTACTGCAGGCAAGATCATGAGTAAAAAGCTTGCGAAGTATATTTCCGATTATGATCCGGATGTTATTATCTGCACACACATTTTCCCTGCAATTATCCTTGATGTTATGAAGAAAAAGGGAAAGCTGCGTGCGAAAACCATAGGTGTTCTGACTGATTTCATGTTCCATCCTTATTGGGAGGAAGCCTCAAATCTTGATTTTGTTATAACCCCGAATGAACAGCTTTTTTCGCAGGCTCTTAAAAAAGGCTTCAAGGAATCGCAGATCCTTCCGATGGGTATTCCGATCCATCCGAAATTTGCTGATAACTCCCGTTCAAAGGAGCAGGCGCGTGCCGAGCTTGGTCTTGATATCAACGCCCGGACTATCCTTCTGATGAGCGGAAGCATGGGATATGGCAATATTGAAAAAACGGTTAAAGCACTCGACAGTGTGCCGTATGATTTCCAGATGATTATTGTTTGCGGAAACAATCATGCTGCCAAGGCTCGTATCGATGCGCTTAAAACCAAAAAACGTATACTCAATCTCGGCTTTGTTGATTACGTTGACAAGCTGATGGATGCATCCGACTGTATCATATCAAAGCCGGGCGGACTCACAACCTCGGAGGCTATGGCAAAGCGTCTGCCGATGGTTATAATTGATCCGATTCCGGGGCAGGAGGATCGCAATACGGAATTTCTTACGAATAACGGTGTCGCAATGGCAGTTACAATCACAAGCCCGATTGATGAGGTTATATATCAGCTTCTTGCGAATCCAAAGCGTGTTGAGGTTATGAAAGCGGCTATCGATCTCATTGCAAAGCCCAATTCAACCCGTGACATTTGCGAGCTTGCCAAGGCTCTTTGCGAAAATAACGCCTGATATAAATTGCAACCTGATTCTCATTCAGAGACTCTAAAACGCCGGCTATCCCTGATGATATGCCGGTAATTTTATATATTCACGGAGTTTATTATGCCAAGGATATTGCTTTTTGCGCTCAATTCATCATATACACATACGAATCTTGCCGTCAGATGCATACGTAAAAGTCTTATCGCTGCTGGATTTTCATGTGACATTTCCGAGTTTAATCTCAAGGATAAAAGGCGGCGTATTCTTGAAGCTCTTGTCGATGCCAATGCCGATATTTACGGCTTTTCCGCATACATATGGAATATGCGTGAGCTTTGTGAGCTTGCCGCCGACTTGAAAAGGCTCTGTCCCGATGCCATGGTGGTTTTCGGCGGTCCGGAGGTTTCGTTTGACTGCGAAGAAATACTCGCTGCTCATCCGTATATTGACTGTATCGTTACAGGTGAGGGCGAGGCGGCATTTGTAAAGCTTTCGGGAATGTATGCAAACGGTGACACCCTGCCGCATATCATTGACGGGGGGATATTCGAAAATTTTACGGAGCAGGGAATGCTTTATACTTCCGACGAAATGAATGAGGGTTCACGTGTTGTTTATTATGAATCCTCACGCGGATGTCCATACAGATGTGCATACTGTCTTTCGGCGATGAGCGGTAAGGTGCGTGCAAAGAGGGCGGATGTGACGCTTGATGAGCTTGTTCGATTTGAGGATATCGATCACATTAAAATAATCAAATTTGTGGACAGAACCTTTAATTTTGACCGTGAACGAGCAAAGGCGATATGGCGAGGTCTGCTTTGCCGGAAATACACAAAAAATTATCATTTTGAAGTCTGCGCAGAGCTTCTTGACGAGGAGACATTTGATATTTTATCGCAGTTTCCGAAGGGGAAGATACAGCTTGAAATCGGCGTTCAGTCAACGAATCCGGATACACTTCGTCGTGTTGACCGCTTGCCCGAAACAGCACAGCTTATTGAAAATATAACCCGGCTTTACAAAATGGGAAATATGCACATCCATGCCGACCTTATCGCAGGACTTCCCG
>JAZNFB010000321.1:0-5832 GCA_045588895.1 Candidatus Flemingiibacterium sp. | reverse complement strand
CAATATCTGCATCAAAGCCGATTGTGATGTCGCTCATTGTGAAAGACGAGGTTGTGTTAAGCTCAAGCGCAACAGCCTCCCATGTATCAGTTGTGAGCGAGTACGAAGCGGTGGCACTGTTAACACCGGCAGTGATGGTTGTACCTGATGCACTGCGGACATTTGTATTCAGTGTATAGATACCTGCCGGATATTCAGCTGTATCGTCACCGACATATGTAATAGCTTCTGCGCCGGTTGCGAGAGTTGTGAAGTACGGAATTTCTTCGGCTATATCTACATCATAGTTGTAGCCGGCGCTACTTTCCTTTCTGTATGTCCAGTACTTCGCATCCATTCCCTCTGAATAGGTTTCCTCAGTTGTATTGTTCACAAGCGAGAAGTCCTTAACCTGAACGGGAATTGTAAAGTCGCATCTGATATTATAGAAGAATACTATCGCACCGTAATGCTCAAGTGCCTGATCTGCTTTAAGAGTAAAGTCAATTTCAAATGTATGCCATTCGTCATCGAGGCCAAGTGCATAGGAGTTATCGGATGTCGCACCGTCCTTGTTGAATGCTGTAACGGTAAGAACACTTGTGTCTGCACCTGCAATAAGAATATTGTTAGCAGTACCATGTGAACCTGCATTTACGCCGACAACAAGACCGTTATCAACAAGACAGCCTCTTGTGTTCGAAGCCTTTGTGCCGTCAATGTAGCTTCCGTAATCATTTTCTGCATATGCCGCAGGGTCAAAGCGAGCGGTAACTGTGAGCTTATAATCACCTGCCGCAAGGGTGCTTCCTGCCTTATAGCTGAACTGATACTTGTAGCCGTCAGCCTGCTCAAAGCTGATGCACTCGCAATCACTTCCAACAGTGACAGGAGTACCGTTAGTACCTGCCCAATCCACGTCATTTTCTGAAAGAGTCAAGGGTGTGTCATTCACATCTGCTGAATCTGCAAATGCGACTGTCTGCAGACTTGATGCCGCAAGACAAGCTGCCAAAAATAGGGGTAAAAAGCGCTTTTTCATGTGTATATCCTCCTTAAAATTTTTTATTTCACCTTAACAAGTACATCCATGTATGTAACTTTTGTAAGGCTATTTACAATAATATAGGGGCAAATATCGAACCCGAAGGCACTCTTTGGTATACAGTACGAAAGAGTATTCTCACTCTTACTCCAGCGCTGGTCGTTTTCGATTCCGATAAACTCACAAGGCTCGGAATTAACAAAGACTCGCGGAGTATCTTTTCTGACCGCTTCCCCGTCTTCGACTGCAAACCGAAGCGTAAGCTCTGCCCCATCGGGAATCTCGCCGACCGTTATCTTAAAGCTGCCGTTTCGGTTGAAGGTATACGGAACCTGATAAGCCGCTCGGTTTTCAACCGGGAAATTTGCACTTCGCTTCCACTGCGGCAGGCGGTCTTTAATCGTTATAACGTGACGGCGATTAAGCTTCATAACGCCATCCATGTCGCCGAGCATTTTGTAAACCGTCATTTCAACTCCGGGCGAACCGTAATGTGCGTCGGGATCGGGATCCGGTAAAGTATTCTTATCGAGAAGTCTGGTTACTTCCGTATGGAAATAGTTGAAGAAATATAGCTTATCCGCGCCCTGGGAATAAGCATTAGCGGCACAGGCAGCAAAGGTTTCGATGTTTGGATATATTGCGTTGGAGCACCACTCGATATTCGGCAGAATATTCATGTCGATTCCGGCGGCAAGCACCACGTTATACGGAGTAAGCAAACGCTTCCAAAGCTTTATCGGCATATCACAGTCATTCGACTCAAAACGTGCGCTGAGAGTTATCATATCAATGATTCCGTCCTGAACCCATTTCATAACGTCAAGACCGAAATCGAGATTTATTTGAATATCCGGCGCAACACGTACTGCGAGTTTAAGCTCGTGTCCGCGCATAGTCTCATATTTTTTAAGAATGGCATATACCTCATGCATAAATACATTCAGAATTTCGATTCCCTCGTGCTCACGTCCGATTGCGAAAAGCTCGATCTCACGCATGAAGTCAAGCTCGATTCCATACGGGTCATATCTCTCGAGAGCCTCGTCAATGAGACTGAGATAGTGCTCTCTGACCTCTTTGTAAGCATAATCGTAAATACGGTCAGTGTTGGTCTGCAGAAACTCCGGATGAAATTTTACACGGCGATATTCAGGATGCTCGTGATAAAAATCATCAAGCAAAAAAGCTGTATCGAGATGATGGCTGTGACAATCGTTCATACGGAATGAAAGCCATGTATTAATGCCGATTTTCTTAAATTCCTCGATCTGCATTGCAAAAATATCAACGCCGAGGTCTTCAAAAACATACTTGGCTCCGGCAGGAAAACGGTTGTCCTTATAGTCAACGCTAATGCCGTTTTCAACTGTCTGATAATATTTGTCAACAATATTTGTTCGTGTCTTTGCAGGAAACCACGCTACGCTGTCGCACATATTTATCATGTAGTCAGTAACCTGCGTATTCTCATACTGATGCGGTACGGCAACGAGCTGTTCAAGTGTACACGGACCGTTTTTCAGTACCTCCGAAAACGGCGAGGTACCGTCCTGGTTGATTATAACGCCTTTCATAAATACCTCCTTATAACTTATATTCATATACCTTGACTGCGCCAAGAGCCGTTGAAGAATCGACTTCTTCATCTGTCAGGATTGTAACGTCCTTATCGCTGTAATTTTCAAGCAAAACGCCGAGTGCACGCCTAAACTGCTTCTGACCGCAGAGTATCACACGTTTTTCTTCGCTCTTATTTATCGCTGCAACCTCGCTCGAAAGCACAGCACCCATCAAAAAGCTGTAACATTCATTTTTCTCCGCACCAAACATATTTTTAAGGATACGTGTTTTGAACATAGCTTCGTTAACACCGTGCTCACTTGCATATTCGCAGCCGCGTTTGAGATATAGCGAAGAAATGGTATTGTGAGTGAAATCAGCAGCATCCTTCAAAATGGTATGCTCCATTATAGCGGCAAAAAATTCTCCGCTCAGCATTGTTTTTATGCTTGTGATATTGCCATTGTTGTCAACCTTGATATGTTTTGAATGTGAACCGGGTAGAATATAGAGTGCGGCATCATCGCTGTTTTTGATAATACCCATAAGCTCGGTTTCCTCACCGCGCATCATGTCAAAATCCTCAAGATTCTTCCCGGCTGATTTAACACCTCTGATGAAATACCACGGAATATCCGGAAGCTCATCAAACGAAGCTTTAAAAATCGAATCGTGAAGCTCACGTTTACTGGCAGGCATCGTTATATGATCGAGCGGACACAAGCCGTATTCGGAGGTTATCATTCCCGAAGCAATGACACAATCAACGTCACAAACAGCAAGACTGTTTTTAGAAAGAATATCCGATATACCAATTCGCAATGCCGCCTTGAGAGCATCAACACCGCTCTTGATACCGTTTGAGAGCTTTAATGAATCAACAACCGCACCGCCATGAACAAGATAAAGCCTTGTATTGGTAGTACCGCCGTCAACCGTTATATATACAGCCATACTTCACTCCTTCACCGCGCGGACGTATTCACTTGCCAAACGGCGTATACCGTCCCAATCATTAAACATAAGCATTTCCTTATCAACGATATTTGAACCGATACCGAAGCCGGAAATTCCAACCTTGAGATAGTCCTTCATATTGCCAAGATCAACACCGCCAACCGCAAGCATCGGAATATGTGAAAGCGGTGCTCGTACTGCCTTGACATAGCCTGCACCAAGCTCAGTTATCGGGAAAAGCTTGACAAAATCTGCACCTTGGTCGTAAGCGCACGCAATTTCACTCGGAGTCAGTGCGCCGGGCATTGAAACGAGTCCAAGCTCACGTGTTTTTTCAATAACAGCATGATTCACATTAGGAGAAATGATAAATCTTCCGCCTGCACTTGCTGTTAGCTCAACCTGCTCGGAGGTTAAAACCGTTCCAGCCCCAATATACATTCGCTCACCAAAATGATTTACAAGTGTTGATATGCTGTCGGCAGTCTCACTGTCGCCCTCAGAATTTTTTGCGTTATATGTAATTTCGAGAAGTCTGATTCCACCATCGTACATCGCCTGTGCAAGAGGTATCAGCTTTTCCCTCTCAACACCGCGTACAATAACGATCAGCTTTTCTTTATTAACAGCATCAATCGTGCTTTTTCTCATCATGATATAAACCTCTGTGATATTTTCTGTATTCAGATGGCGGAATCTTTTCAGCCTTTGAAAAGAGTGAGGTAAAATATGCGGCACTTCCGAATCCCGTCTGCTCGGCAATGTATGTAATATCCATATCTGTCTGAATGAGCATGAGCTTCGCCTGCGTGAAACGGAGTTCATTGCGGTATTCGAGAATGGTTGTACCCGTCACCGATTTAAACAGATGAGAAAGATAATAAACACTGACATGGAGATGCTCTGCAATTTCATTAATCGAAAAATCTCTGACAAGGTTATTGCTTATATAATTTTTAGCCGCCTCGATAACCGGGAAATCGTTATTCTTAAGCGGAGACAAACGAACAAGCTCAATAATCTGTGCAAGCAAATCAACATCCTTACATCCCGAATCGTTGAACTTATCAATCAGCTTATCCATTTGCTTTACATCGACGTTTTCCAAATTAATGCAGTTTCTTGGATAACGCTCAAACACCTTATCGATAATGCTTCCAACGTCACCGTTTATCAGTTCCTCTGCAAGCCGCTCATCGTCTATCTTGCTTCCGATATAGGGATCGGCAACGCCTTCATCAATCTCGCCCAATTTGCAAGCAATTCTCTTTAAGAAGCCGTCCTTGCTTTGAAGTTCGCCCTTAAGAATATCATCCTCACTGATTTTTGCAATAAGTATCTCTCTTGCGCAGTCATAAACCTCTTCAAGAGAATATTTTCCAAATCCTCGTTCTCTGTCGTAAACGATATAGATATATCCGTCATCACCCTCCATTGCATCCGGATAGGAAACGTTATCACGCTCATCAAGAAGCAGCGTATACGGGAAAGTCTTGCCGTCATCCTCTGAAAGCAGTGCGGTAAGATTATTTCTGCCGGTGTAGTTGTGATGATTTATAAGAAGAACACGTCCGGACTTGAGCTTTTTAATAAAGAACCGCGAGTTTGGTCCGCCAAGCTTACTGTCCTCGCCGCGACTCCAGTTTTTACCTCTGTCATATGAATAAGTTACTGCGATGCCGTATTTCGTTCTGACAAGCATCTCAATAATTCCGTTTTCAAGCTCAACAAACATATGCTCATCAAAGGAACGGTCACGTATATCCGCATAACCGAGCTTCACGAAATTTTTACCGTTATCGGATGTTTTGTAAACAAATGAGCCGGCAATCTCATCGGGTGCATAGGCACAAGCTCTGAAGC
Organism: Candidatus Flemingiibacterium sp.; assembly: GCA_045588895.1. Lineage (GTDB taxonomy): Bacteria > Bacillota > Clostridia > Oscillospirales > CAG-272 > Flemingiibacterium. The sequence goes on along the minus strand of JAZNFB010000321.1, from coordinate 425 downwards.
CCTCATAAACCTTAAGCTTCCATACCGCAATCGGGAAAAGCCACTCTCCGCTGGTCAAAACAAGAGGCTTGTTCATCATAATACCGCGGCCAATATAAAAAGGCGCACTCCATGAAAGAACCTCTGCATCGGGATCGTCACATATTGATGCCATAACCTCCTCGCCCGGCATAACATTCCAGATAAACCACAAGCGTTTAAGCGGATCTATCCAGAGCACGGGGTCAAAGCAACGGAATTTACCCTCCTTCATTGCAACGACAATTGGTTCGCTGAAATCCGTTTCGTTATCGCTTTTTATAACGGCGGCAAAGTTACCGTAGGTTTCGGTTGTACTTCCCGAATAAAATGAAACAAATATGCGTCCTTTATCAGTTCTCACGATACCGGGGATTCCCTGCCACACACGGTGGCCCGAGCTATAC
>JAZNFB010000320.1:0-9503 GCA_045588895.1 Candidatus Flemingiibacterium sp. | reverse complement strand
CTTTGCAACGAGCACGTCAAAGCCCTTCGGTGCGTTAAGTCCCGTACCAACGGCAGTACCGCCGAGTGCAAGCTCATAAAGCGGCTTCACTGCAAGCTTTAAAAGCTCAATGTCACGCTCAAGCGAGGAACGCCATCCGCTGATTTCCTGGCTGAACTTAATGGGTGTTGCATCCTGAAGATGTGTACGTCCCGATTTAACGATGCCCTCGTTTTCCTTTTCGAGGCGGACAAATGTTGCGATAAGCTGTTCAACTGCGGGAATGAGCTTGTCTTCAATGGCGATTACAGCGGAAATGTGCATTGCCGTCGGGAATGTATCGTTTGACGACTGGCTCATATTGATGTCATCATTCGGATGAGTAAGCTCCTTGCCGGCAATCTGATTTGCACGGTTTCTGATGACCTCGTTTGCGTTCATGTTGGACTGTGTGCCCGAACCTGTCTGCCAAACAACGAGAGGGAAGTGCTCGGTGAGCGTGCCTGCGATAACCTCGTCGCAAGCGGCGCTTATTGCGTCAACCTTTTCCTTTGTCATCTTTTCGGGCTTTAATTCGTGGTTTGCGAGAGCAGCTGCTTTTTTGAGTATTCCGAAAGCGTGCACGATTTCACGGGGCATGGTTTCAATGCCGACTCCGATTTCGAAGTTTTCACGGCTTCTCTGTGTCTGTGCCGCCCATAATTTATCTGCAGGAACCTTCATCTCGCCCATTGAGTCATGTTCAATACGGTATTCCATTTTACTGTATCCTTTCTTTAAATAACAATATTATTAATGATATCCTTAAGGCAGTTTGCGCTGTGACGGAGCTTTGCAACCTCATCGTCGGTAAGCGGCGTGAGAATCTTGCCGTGTGCGCCCTCACGTCCGACAATCGAAAGCACGGAAAGGCAGACGTCATCAATGCCGTATTCGCCGTGCATCATTGTGGAAACGGTCATGGTTGTGTCAATTCCGCTTAAGAGACACTTGACAATGTGACACACCGAAACCGAAATTGCATAGAAGGTTGCGCCCTTACGCTCGATAACACGTGCGCCGGATTTGCGTACATATTCCTCAAGGTCATCGTAATTAAGTTCGGGATATATTCCGTCTGTGTTGACAATAAGATTTTCGCAGTCTGCAAGCGGTACGTTTGAAATGTTTGCAATCGACCACGGAATGAACGAGGAGTCGCCGTGCTCACCCATAACATAAGCGTGAACATTCTGCTGATTGATTCGGTAATATTCGGAAAGGCGTGAACGCAGACGTGCGGTGTCGAGGATTGTACCCGAGCCGATGATGCGTCGCTCCGGAAGTCCCGAGCATTTGCAGAAAACGTATGTCAGGATATCAACGGGATTTGAAACGATTATGTAGTTTGCGTCGGGAGCATATTTAACGATCTCGGGGATTATTGACTTTGTAATGTTTACATTTGTCTGTGCGAGATCGAGGCGTGTCTGCCCCGGCTTACGTGCGATACCCGAGGTGATGATAACAATGCTCGAGCCCTCTGCATCACGGTATGAGCCTGCATAAACGGCACAGGGACTGCAGAATGGTGTACCCTGGCGAATATCGAGAGCTTCACCGAGTGCACGCTCGTTGTTTACGTCGATCATAACGATCTCTGAAACGAGACCTGTTACAGTCAGCGTGTAAGCGATAGTGGAACCGACGCTTCCGGTTCCGATGATAGTGACCTTGTTCATAGTTCTCTTCCTTTTGAAAATTAATTTTGTTAAAAGCTTGGATTATTCACAGAATGTTAATTTTGGTTTATTTTTTCAACATTATTTCTGAGATTATCTATAATTTTCACCATTATATATTATAGCATCTGCGCCGTAAAAAATCAATATGTTTTTGTCAACAAAAGATAAGTGAATCTTTGAGTTTTAATGAGTAAAAGTGCATGATAAATAATTAACAAATGCCGATTTTTCCTTTATTTATGTGTTGTTTTGGCGATTGTAACAAAAAAGGCAGTGAACTGTCATAACGCATAAAAACAGTTTCTCATTGCGAAAAATATAAAGATTTTCATGAAAACTATTGCATTTTGAAAAATGATGTGATATAATGATACGGTGAAGTTGCTGCTATGGCTCAGTCGGTAGAGCGCATCCTTGGTAAGGATGAGGTCATCAGTTCGATTCTGATTAGCAGCTCCATATTTTGCCGGCATGATGGAATGGCAGACGTGACGGACTCAAAATCCGTTGGTAGCAATACCGTGTGGGTTCAAGTCCCACTGCCGGCACCAAAAATCGACTTGTTCAGTTAGCAGGTCGTTTTTCTTTTTATGCGCTGCTTTTCCTCCGAAACGGGAAGATTGATATGTTATTCGGGACGAAAGTACAAAAAATGAGGAAAATAACGACTTTATTTTTTTCTGTCTGTAAGGTATAATTACTTTTAGAGATATGTTCTCTGAATAAAACCTTTCAAGGAGAAAAATGAAATGTATAAAGAATGGCAAAGACCGCAGACGACAAGACGTTACATCCATCCTCCAAAGGCGGAGAGAATGTTTACGCTTTGGAAAGACGGAAAAATTATATTCGGCGAGATCAATGAGCCGTTGAGAGCAAATTGCTACGGTATCATTTCAAGAGGCGTGTGGTTTACATACGGTGACGGTGAAACTTCGGATTTCCATACTGCACAGAATGTGATTCGTGAGGATGGCATACCGGTTCACGGGCTGAAGAACGATTTCGGCGGTCTTTCGGTTGATATTGAGACGTTTACAAGCTTCGAACGCCGTCCCACTTGCTATATAAAAGCTGTAATAAAAAATAATTCCGACAAGGCTGGAAAATTCGGCGCACTTGTACGTACGGCAACCGAGGGTGAGCTTGTTTATTCATACCCGGATGTGTATGCGCCATATACCTCAAATATTGACGTTTGGCATGAGCTTGCGTCAACATTCGCTTATGACGGCAAGGTGCTTCGTGACGGCGAATATTATCTTGCCGCTCCCGATATGGCTTGGGATGAGAAGAAGGGTATCGCTTCGGTAACGCTTGCACCCGGCGAAGAAAAGACACTCATTTTTGCTTTTGGCAAGGGTGACGTTACCGATTTTGACTATGAAACCGAAAAAGAAAAAACAATTGCCGCATGGCGTCTTGAGCTTGCAAAGATAACAAAGCTGCCCGAAAATATCAAGGCAAACCCTGAGCTTTTTAAAACAGTACAGAATCTCACAGTTCAGATGCTTCAGTGCTTCTGTACATCCGTCGAAACAAATAATCTCTATCCGAGACAGGGCGGACTTCAGCGTCAGATCTGGACGGGTGAAGCGTGGATGATGATTGAGGCTCTTTGCCGTATCGGAGATTTCAGAGATTATACCGATCCTGTTCTCGAGCTTTATTTCGGTACGTTCCAACAGGAAAGCGGCGAGATGGTGCCGTTTGGAATAAGCTGGGCAATGGCGACGGCGACTGTCCTCTTTACATTTGCAAAATGCGCTATGACCGCAGGCAGAGAAATATGGGATAAGTACAGTGCCAAGGCGCAGAAGTCGTTTGAATGGATTATGTCAACAAGAGTCGAGGATGCCTATACAGATGTAAACGGTAATCCTATTTTAAAGGGGCTTTTCCCGCCGCTCCGTTCATGTGACGACGAGCTCGTTTTTCAGGCTTGGTCGGGTACGGACATTCACAATCTTATCGGAATTGAAGCATATCTTGAGGCTGCACGGCATTTTGGTGATGCAAATACTGAAAGAATCCGTGAGGGCTATGAGGATTATCGTGAAACACTTCGAGGATATTGGAAGGGTGTTGTCACGGCGGCAGGCGACAGTGATGAGATAGAGGTTCCGATATCGCTGACGATTCCGCCTGAAGTTATGTTTAAAAAGTACGCCTTCTGTGTCCTTGCCGGACAGGTATTTGCAACCGGTGTTGCCGATAATAAGGAGCTTGAACGTGTGATGAATAATTATGCCAAGCATGGTCGCAGACACGGCGGACTCTATTGGAGAATGAAGGACGGAAGAACTGACGGTTCAACCCAATACAATCTTGATGAGAACGGTAAGTGTGTTGTTTGGTACGTCTGCAACGACGAATATTGGTGGTTCAAGCACTTTATGAAAATCGGTGACCGTGAGCGCGCCGAGGAGATCATCCGGGACAATTTCAAGTATGCGATGACGGATGAATATTATATGCAGGAGCGTTACAATCAGCGTGATCCTTACTTTAATCCGTGGATGCCCAATGCCTCCGCTAACGGAAGAACGGTTAATATGCTGCTTGATTTTTACGGATAACAATAAGAAGCTGTCTTCTTTAAATAGGAGGACGGCTTCTTTTTTATGAATACCGTAGATCACAAACGGGAAAAAAGTGCAAAAAATAGGGAGAAAAAGTGCATTGACATTTTTAAGTGTATACCTTATAATTTAATTATACAGGCAGAACAATTACCGATGTAATAAGGAGAAAAATGTAATGTATACAGAATGGCAGCGACCGCAGACAACAAGACGCTATATTCATCCTCCAAAGGCAGAGCGGATGTTTACAATTTGGAAAGAGGGAAAGATCGTTTTCGGCGAAACAACAGAGCCGATTACAGCACGCTATGAGGAGATAATTTCACACGGTGTATGGTTCACCGACGGAGAGGGAAATTACTCTGATTTCCGCACGGCTGAAAATGTTATGCGTGAGGACGGTATTCCGGTTCACGGACTTAAAAACAAGCTTGGTGGACTTGATTTTGAGATTGAAACATTCGCAGGCTTTGAGAGACGTCCAACCTGCTACATAAAGGTGAGGGTGAAAAATGGTTCTGAAGCTCCCGAAAGGTTCGGCTTCCTTATCCGCACGGCAGCTGAAGAAAAGCTTATTCCCGATGCACCGGATGTTTATGCGCCGCATAACCCTGAGCTTGCCGATTGGAAAGCGTTGCCGTCAACCTTCAGCTATGACGGGAAGATTTTCCGTGACGGGGAATATTATCTCCATGCACCCGGCTTCGACTATAATGCCGAAAAAGGTATTGCTGCAGTAGCGCTTGTGCCCGGGGAAGAAAAGACCTTTATTTTAGCTTTCGGCAAGGGAGACGTGACCGATTTCAATTATGATGAGGAAAAGCAAAAGACAATTGCGGCATGGACTCTTGAACTTAAAAAGATCACAAAGCTGCCGGAGCGCATAAAATCTGATCCCGAGCTTTTGAAAACGGTACAGCATCTTACGGTACAGATGCTCCAGTGCTTCAGCATGGCAATCGGAAGCGATAATCTCTATCCTCGTCAGGGCGGACTTCAGCGCCGTATATGGACGGGTGAAGCTTGGATGATGATTGAGGCGATGTGTCGAATCGGTGATTTTTCCGACTATCTCGATCCCGTTATGGAGCTTTATTTCAATGAATTTCAGATTGAAAGCGGCGAAATGGTACCTTTTGGCATAAGCTGGGCGATGGCGACCGCAACGGTGCTTTTCACATATGCAAAATATGCGATGAGTGCAGGCAAGGCTGTATGGGACAAGTACAGCGAGAGGGCGTTCAAGGCTTCCGAGTGGATCAGGAATACACGTGTTAAGGAAGATTACAGGGACGAAAAGGGCTGTCTCATTCTTAAAGGTTTGTTTCCTGCGCTTCGATCGTGTGATGACGAGCTTGTGTTCCAGGGCTGGACTGTTACCGACGCAAGCAACCTTTTTGGGCTTGAGGCATATCTTGAGGCGGCCGAGCATTTTGGCGATTCTCATGCACGTGAAATTCGTGAGGGATATGAAGATTATTTTAAATCTGTTCGCACTTATTGGGACGAGCTTGTCAAAAAGTCGGGTGACAGCGATGAAATTGACGTGCCGTATGCGCTGACCATTCCAAACGAAGAGCTTCACGAAAAATTCTTCTTCAGAGTTTCGGGCGGCAGGATTGTTAATGCTGTGAATGCCGAGCGAAGTGATGCAGAGCGTGTTCTCAATCAGTATAAGAGCTGCGGACGTTCAAAGGGCGGACTTTACGGAAGAATGAAGGATATAAGACGTGATGTTTCGGTTGGCTCGGGGGCATACAATCTTGATGAGGACGGCAAATGTGTTGTTTGGTATGTTTGCAGTGACGAATATATGTGGTTTAAGACGTTTATGCGTTGGGGTGACAGAGAACGTGCCGAGGAGATCATCCGTGACAATTTCAAGTTTGCGATGACGGATGAATATTATATGCTCGAGCGTTACAATCAGCGCGATCCTTACTTTGCGCCGTGGATGCCCAATGCCTCCGCAAACGGAAGAACGGTTAACATGTTACTTGATTTTTACGAATAAAAAACGAATCCGTCTCTCGAAAAAAGAGGCGGATTATTTTGTTGGCAGGTTTATTTTGGACTTATGACAAGCTTGAAGCGGCGCGTTTTGAATTGTCTTTGTTTTCTGCCCTGTTGTTCGTGTACTGCATCCGAGGGGCAGAAACCACTTCACGCCACAGTTTTCGGCCCCCTCGAGCACCCCATACCTTCCTTGGAGCTCTCCTTGGCACGCTCAGTTCGCCTTCGGCTCACAATTCGCTCGTACAGCCCTAATCGCTCGTTTTCGCCAACTCACGTCGGCGATAGAAGTTAGATTGGAGCAGCAGAACGATGTGCTTTTGCAAAACGAAGTTTGTCTGCAAAGGCTAAATTTTTTGAAGAGGCGCACTTCGGTTTCTGCTTCCATTGTAACATTTTCAATAAAAAGAAAAAAGCACGCCAATTACGACGTGCCTTTTGGAGCTGCTAATCAGAATCGAACTGATGACCTCATCCTTACCAAGGATGCGCTCTACCAACTGAGCCATAGCAGCGTGATGGCGACCGAGATGGGGTTCGAACCCACGACCTCTAGCGTGACAGGCTAGCGTTCTAACCAGCTGAACTACCCGGCCATGTCTCATCACAACCAGTATTATAACATAACTGAACTCGTTTGTCAATAGCTTTTTTCAAAAAATCGAAAAAATTTAATATAAATAAATTTCTAAAGTAAACCGGTACTTCTATATGTGCAAAACTTATTTTGGAATAGTTATTTGAGTTTCAGAAAAGCTCGTCTCTTAGGATATTTTTGTGCAGTACCGTCTGCATATTGACATTTGAAAGCGGAAAGTGTATAATTATAATTAATGAAGATTGCAGGAGATTTATATGACACAGGATTGGTTACATCGCGAAAGAATGCTTATCGGCGATGAGGCAGTTTCGCGGCTTGAAAATAAAACTGTACTTTTATTCGGTGTTGGCGGCGTTGGCAGCTATGCGCTCGAAGCTATTGTACGTGCAGGTATTGGTGGTGTTGCACTTGTTGACAATGACACTGTATCACTGACGAACATCAACCGTCAGCTTATTGCGGACACAACTACGGTGGGACGGCTCAAAACGGAGGTCGCCGCAGAGCGTGTACGTGCGATTAATCCCGAGATACGTGTGACACGGTATGATGTTTTTGCAAACGGTGACAATATCCAGTCGATCATAGACGCGGTGAGTCCCGATTATATCATTGATGCGATTGATACCGTCAGCTCCAAGCTTGCGATAATTTCTGCTGCAAAGGAGAGGGGAATACCGGTGATATCCTCAATGGGAACAGGCTCAAAGCTCGATCCGACGCGGTTTCGTATCGTTGACATTACAAAAACGCACACTTGTCCGCTTGCAAAGGTGATGCGGCTCAAGCTGCGTGAAATGGGGATTGCACACTGTGAGGTATTATTCTCCGACGAAGTGCCGATGAAGGCATCATGTGCGAGTGAGCTTGAAGGACAAACCACACGTCACATCCCCGGTTCGATTTCGTTTGTGCCGTCAGCGGCAGGGTTGATTATTGGCGGTCACGTGGTGAGAAAATTAGCGAGAATATAAAATAAAACAGTTCCGAGAAAACTATACCGTGGAACTGTTTTTTTCGTTAATTATAGTTGTTTTTGATCATATTCAAGCATATCGCTTATGTCGCACGACAGAGTGAAGCAGATTCGTGCCAAAATGTCAAGGTCTAACTTTTCAACATTACCCTCATACCATCTGTCAACTACCTCAAAACGTGCATTTATGCTGCGTGCTAAAGCATATCTGCTGATACCTCGTTGATCAAGTAGATCCCTTAATTTGAGTTTTATTTTTCCATATTCCTTGGTTACAATGATACTATTGTTTTCGTTCATTTTTACACCCTGATTAAATTTGTTTATAAAAATATATTATATCATAAAATGCCTCTTGACAAATCACTTTAACAATGTTACAATATATATAGTTACTATGCATATAGTAATAATTTTGACATTTTGCGGTATCTGATATTCGCAAAACTTGAGAAAGGAGGGTGCTTATGTGGTGGTTAGTTGCACTTGCAATTGCTGAATACGCTTTCTTACCGTGGATTCCGTCGCTGTTCAGATAATCAGATGATTTATCGGAATACAAAAAATCAGCTTGTCATCCGTTATTTTAGATGCCGGGCTGATTTTTATTTGTGTTCTTAAAAACAGGTGGTCATGATTTTGTGCGCGAAGTGGGATTTTTTATGCGTGAATTGCCCTCTCAGTCAGCTTACGCTGACAGCTCTCCCAGAGTGAGAGCCTTTGGGTTAGATTTATGCATGGAAGGACGAGGCTCATGGCAATTTTAAAAAAGGCTTCCCTCGGGGGGAGCTGGCGAGCGAAGCGAGCCTGAGGCGGGTTCTCAGACGAACTTATTCAATAATCACCGCTCCACCGAAGTCGGTCAGTTCACCGCCAAGGGACTGAACGCTGTAACCGTTCTTTCTTATAAAGCCGACAATTTCACCGCCGTCAGGATGCCGGGATATATCACCGAAGAAATATACCGTTTTCCTTGCCTTGTCAACAAAAGATGCGCCGCCGATAAAGCCGTATTGACAGCCCTCAAGTGCGATATATCCGCTTGAGATTATAAAAACCTTTATTCCCTGTGCCGCTATAGTCGTTCCGATACCGATATCAGCGGTTATTGCGGCGTTGCCGAGCGCAAGAGTTGAACAGCGTGCGTAACCCTGCCTGACCGAAACAAAGCTGTAGCCCTTCTTTTTTGCGTGATCGAGTACGGACACTGAAATGCTTTTTTCTCTTGCGAAAAGCTTATCTGTAATAACAAGGGCGTTAAAGGCTGTGTCGGTTGGGTACTCGCCGTGAGGAAAATCATCGGTTGGCGTGAAGCTGTGTTTTATTTCCTCGGGGAGAGTTTTTATATATTCACGGTTTGCTATGTATGTATTTTTGTCCGCAAAAATCAATGTGTCTGCGTGTGTACTGACGGTTTTGTTGAGGCGTGCATCAGCCGCAAGCGAAATCGGTGTATAGCCGTGGGATGTGAGTGCGGCGGCGTATTTTTCGTATGCAGGAGCTCCAAGAAGTATATATGGCATGATTTTCACCTTTTTGGGAATGATATTTTATAACAAAAAAGCCCGTGCATTGCACAGGCCTTCTCGATAATTTAAAACTCAGACAGCTCTGGTTACCTTGCC
>JAZNFB010000319.1:0-2187 GCA_045588895.1 Candidatus Flemingiibacterium sp. | reverse complement strand
CCGGACTTCACATGGCGGATGTAAAGAAGCTTATTGAGGTGCTTCAGCGTCTTGTTGACGCAGGCAACACGGTGCTTGTTATTGAGCACAATCTTGATATGATCAAAACTGCCGATTATATTATTGATCTTGGTCCCGAGGGGGGGGACGGGGGCGGTGAGATCGTTGGTGTTGGTACTCCCGAGGAGGTTGCGGAGTGTGCGAAGTCGTACACGGGGCAGTATCTTAAAAAGATGTTTGAAAAGAAATAATACAAGGGGAGCTGTCTCTTAAAATTGAGGCGGCTCAAGCGCTTCGTTGTTTCTTTCGCTGCAAAAAGTTTGCTCATGCAGGTGAGCGTCGTTTTAGCCAACGCATCGTCCCTGTGCTCCAACTAACATTAAGCCTCGTCGTTTGGGAGAGGTGTCGAGCCAAGCGAGACGGAGAGGATAACTTTGTTTCAATGCGCTTTTACAGAATATTTACAAAAAATCATGACATTCCTATTGACAATCACGTGACCGTGTGATATAATCTAAATAGATAAACAATTACCGGAAAGGAGAGAAACCTGTGTGAAGCTTGAAATCCAGAGTACACTTATCCCCGGAACTATAATAGATAGAAAAAAGATGGGGGATGTTACAGGGCTTGAATTCCTTAATAAAATCTTTTTCATAACCGACGGAATCATGCTCTCGCAAATACGCGAAATTTGCGGTATCGACGGTTCAACCCTCCAAAACTGGACAAAACGAGGTTGGGTTGCCAATGCTCATAATAAGCGCTATGATAAAAATCAGCTCGCTCGCATACTTATTATTAATATGATGCGTGAATCCATGCAGCTTGACCGTATTGCAAGGCTCTTGACATATGTTAACGGTGTTGCTGCTGACGTCAGCGATGATATCATTCCCGAGGCGGAGCTTTACGATTATCTTTGCCGTGTTATTGACCAGCTTGTCAGCGATGAAGTAACTCCAAATGCAGACAGTGTAAGCGAGCTTATTTCTCTTGCACTTGAATCCTATGAGGAATGTGCGGTTGGTGCTCGCAAACGTCTTGAACGGGCTTGCGGTATCATTATAATGACATATTATGCGGCCCTGGTCCGTCAAAAGGCAAACGGTATGTTTGATGAGGTTTTTTTGCGCTGATATATGACATCATTTTGTAAAGGAGTGTAAATAATAATGTTTGCTTGGTGGGATACGCTTACGGGACTTCAGCAGGTGTTCGCTTGTATCGGTATTCCTGCAACGCTGATACTTGTTGTTCAAACGGTACTGCTCATGTTCGGTATTGGTGACGGCGACGGTGCGGATGCGGATGTTGACCCGGACGGCTTTGATATCGGTGAGGCTGCGTCGGGCGATGACGGACTTACGCTGTTCACGGTGCGCGGTATTGTTTCGCTTTTCTGCGTTGCCGGTTGGTCCGGTATCGTTTTTGTCGATCTCGGACTTGGCAATACGTTGTCGATATTCCTTGCGCTGATCTGCGGTATTGCCGCGATGGTTGGAATTGCTTATCTCATGAAGGCGGTGCTTAAGCTTCAGTCGAGCGGCAATATACAAATCGGACTTGCGCTCGGTAAGGTTGGCGAGGTTTATATCCCCATTCCGCCGAAGGGTGAGGGACGAGGCAAGATCAATATAACCCTTCAGGACAGATTTGTTGAGGTCGATGCCATTTCGGGAAGCGACGAGGGCTTCAAAACGGGCGATACGGTGCGTGTCGTTTCTGCTGATGAATCCGGACTCGTCATGGTTGAAAAGGTTGTAAAATAATAATTTATAAAGGAGATAAGACTATGCTTAATAATTTAATGACACTTGTCGGCGCTGACGGGATCGGTTCAAACTTACTTGTGCTTGTTTGCGTTATCGCGCTTCTTGTTTTAACGACGCTTATCGTTATTGCGTCACGTTACAGAAAATGTCCGTCCGACAAGGTTATGGTTATTTACGGTAAGGTTGGTAACAATGCAGACGGTACATCACGTTCCGCTAAATGTATTCACGGCGGCGCGGCATTTATCTGGCCGGTTATTCAGGCGGTTGAGTTTCTTGACTTAACACCCATGTCTATAAATGTTGATCTTCGTAACGCTCTTTCAAAACAGAATATCCGTGTTGACGTTCCCTCGCGCTTTACCGTCGGTATTTCAACCGAGTCCGGCGTTATGCAGAATGCGGCTGAACG
>JAZNFB010000318.1:0-4232 GCA_045588895.1 Candidatus Flemingiibacterium sp. | reverse complement strand
ACACCCGATTGACGAAAACTGCGGTTGTCCTGCGTGCAGAGCATATAGCCGCTCGTATATACGTCATCTTTTCAAGGCAAAGGAAACGCTTGGTATGCGTCTTGCGGTACTGCACAATCTCTATTTCTATAATGAGCTTATGCAGAAGATACGCGATGCACTCGATGCCGGCGAATACGAGAACTTTTACCGTTACTACCGCGATATTCTCGGAGCGCGAAGCGAAAGCTGAATATAAAAATCGGGAGCAGCCAATGGAACTTGCCATTAAGGACGGTTTTTAGCTAAATTTACCTGCCGACAGTAAAAGACACAACGATCAACTATATTCCTGAAAGGAAAACCAATGAAATCGTTATTTGAACTTAAAACTAAAATAGCCCCTGACTTAACGGTGTTTGAACGCATGAAAGAGACGGCAATAGAATTACTTTCCGATGCCGAGAAAAGCAAATACACACAGGCTATTGTTTTATATTCTGCTGCCGAAAAAGAGTACGGCACAATTATACGAAATGCATTATCCGAAGAAATAGCAGATGCGGCATCTTGGCTTCGCAAAATACAAGAAGCAAAAGATAGCGAAATAAGCTTTGTTTTATGTATGTGGCAGGATAAATCTATAGATATCCCATCTTTTGCTTTTAGAAATTTGCTTCTCTGCTTAAATGATAAAAATTCAGAATCGACGCTATTTGTTATGAGTGCGGAGGGTGTTTCCGGAATAAAATTATCGGCAACGATGAAATAAAAAATGGAGCAGTTTTTAGCTGCTCCTTTTCTTATGCGCTTACACGCCGATAATATCAATCTCGCCGAATTTATTTTGACCTTTAATAACGAGTTCAGGTCCATTTTGCGCTCTCGGAATAGAATTTGATGAATCCCCGAAAATAGTCTTAACATCCGCCGTTACCAACCAATCATTCGGAACGTATACTCTCGTTTCGCCAAAAAGATTTTCGATAATCAATACTCCACCGCCTGAATATTCCTCGGTATTCTCAAAGTGTATTTCAGTCTCACCGAAACTGTTGATGATGTGCTTTTCAGTAAAATCCGAACAGTCAATATAGGTTGAATTTTCGCCGAAATTGTTGGTTTCTGTGTTTGCATTTTTCTCATGCTTGCTTTCAATTTTAATGTATTTTCTATAGCTCTTAGGAGTAATAAACATGATTCCGACACATATTATAGTGACAAACAATAAAAGCAGCCAGTTGTTGATCAGATTTCTGCCAACGTATGGATATATGAGGGTGGCGATATTATATTCGAAGATCATAAAAATAAATGAAATCAAATAGAGCGCAGTACATATCTTTCTTTTTGAGAGAGCCGCAACGGTGAGTCCTGCAAGAATCAAACCGCTGATTAACTGTGTATACGAAATATCATCGAGCGGCGGAATAGCGCCCGAAACCTCAAGTATGCCGAATATGCCGAAAATAATTATAACGATACCGATAATAATATTTTTAATTTTCATTTATGTAACCTCACTTCTTCAATTTTATCTTTTAACTGCTTATAGTACGCACGTGAAAAATAGGTGCGTTTGTCGGATTTTTTAAATGTGACAAACCCGTTTCCGGTTAGTTCTCTTGAGAGGGATTCAATCAGCTTTATGTTCACTATAACTGATTTTGAAATACGCACAAAATACGATGGCATAATATCTTCAAGCTCAAATAACTTATAATTTGTTCGGTACATCTTATCACAAGTGTGAGCGCAAACCTTGTTGTCGCTTGTTTCAAAGAAAAGTATCTCTTCTTTTTTTACGTAATACTCCGTGCTGCCAATATATAAAAGCAGTTCGCTTTCGCCCTTTGCAAAATTTTCGAGAACACTTCGTATAAGTGCAGTACGCTCGGTAATCTGTTTGCATTTGATGATTATTTCTTCATCTTCATCGGGTGTTACTTCAATACGTATTTTCATTGCTTCCCTCCTCTCGTATTCGCTGAACTTATAATATCATAAATTTCGTTTTTTGTAAACAGGTTTTATTCAAGAGGTAGAATTTTGTCGGTAAGATGCAGAAAATCTGCGACAATCAAAAACTGCCGCAGATTAAAAAGATCATATAACGATTTCCTCTTCATCCTCAACCGGCAACCATGACGCACCAAACTCAAGGTCCTTAAAGAGTGCCGCAAGACCGGTTATTTGCTTAAGACGGAGTATTTCATCCTTTTCCATTCCGAGATGCTTCGATATCCATGCGTCAGAGCGACCGAGATCATGAAGCTCACGGATGATGTTACTCATTAAGTCAACATCATGTGCACCGCGCGCACGGTTGTGACGAATTGTACTCGCCATACGGTAATCAAGAGACTTATCAATGACCGAGACAGGCAAAAGTCCGTTTTCACGCTCATAAATATCGGGATAATCCTTCATAATGCGCCAGCGGTGAAAGCCGTCTACGATGACGTAAATATCCTGCTCCCTGTCGTAATAGCAAACAACGGGCATTGTATAACCGTCCTCCTTGATGCTTTCATAAAGCAGCTTCATTTCGGGCGGCGCAACTGCGTTTGGATTATATGTATTGGGCACGACCTTTTCATGCGGTACGGCTATAACATTATATACGGGACTCTTAAACTCCATCCTGATCCACCACCTTGCTGTATTTTTTCTTTAGAATATTAATATTTCTCTGCGCTTCACGTGAAAGCCCGAAGCCCATAAAGCGACAACTGTGATCGTTTTTGAGTATACAGTAACACATACGCTTCCAGCTCGGAATATCCTTGGACGAATGTATGTCATCAGTGTTGTCGGGAATCTTGCCGATGAATACAACTCTGGAATTTTTCATTATCGTATAATTGGAAATACCGTTTCGGCGGATGTTGTAACCGTGGCGCTGAAGCTCGTATATCGTTTCTTCTTCAAGTCCGCCTCCGGTATTATGCCAGAAATCGATTGAGGACTTGAATTTTTTGATATAATTGTTTCGTATGTTTTTCGGCAGAGTTGCCAAAAGAAACTTTGTGTACGATTCCCAGGTGTGACCTTCGGGAAGCGTTAAATTTCGATAACCGAGCGCCTTTGTTTTGCCGTAGATCGCACCGAAATTTGCGCCTTGTACACGTCCGACAAGTCTTGTCCATGTGGCGGGATCGATAACTCGGTAAAGATTAAGGCTGTCCTTTGCATAATCATTAAACGGCGACGCAACACGCATATGATCGAGCGGAAGACCGGCTTTGTAATAGAGATCGTAGAGATGATTATAATCGTAGTTAAGTAAATAGTTTGCGTGCCAGATATCTTCGTTTGACCAGTCATAGAGAGGAGATGCCGCCCAGATATCCTTGAATTGACGTGTTATGTAACATTCGTCCTTATATCCGTACTTTTTATTGATAAAGCCGCTGTAACGATTCAGTGATTCATCCGCACGTATTCCAAGCAAGCAGACAGTCTTTTTCTCGCCGTGTGACAAATGATACCATCTTGCAAACTGCTTGGCAAGATCCTCCTGATGCATACGGTAACGGTATGTTGTCATAGGATTGTTGTCAATATTTATGACATACGGATGCTTCGGCATTGGACGAACCCACAGCTCTTTCTTTGTATCATCCCAAGGATACCAGTACATTTCATAATTTGAAACCGAGGTGCGCGTTGCCATAGGTAAGCAAACCCAGAAAAGCTCCACATTTTTTTCATTTTCAAGCCGCTTGAAGGTGCGCTCAACATATTCGGTCGTTACAGTATACTGCGCCTCAAAATCCTGATGAAAAACGCCTATCAATCTATCCGGATAGTTTTCGTTTCTGAAATCGAGCAAGAGATTGAGCAAAACACCGCTGTCCTTACCGCCGGAAAATGATACAAAAATATTGTCAAACTCCTCAAAAAGATACCGTAGACGCTCATTGGTGGCATCGTATACATTAATACAGCTGTATTTTTTCTTCATGATATCACCGCCTTTAGAGGAAAAATTTGCCAATTAAAAGCTATAATATTTAAGACACCCACAAATTAGCAGGTGCCTTAAAATAATTGCCTGTATTATAAACCGCTTTGAACGGAATAGTTGGGAGCTTCCTTGGTAATGTTGATATCGTGAGGATGAGATTCACGAAGACCTGCACCGGTGATACGAACAAACTGTCCACGCTCCTGAAGCTCGGGGATTGTCGGAGTGCCGCAGTAACCCATACCTGCGCGAAGACCGCCGATGAGCTGGAATACTGTATCGG
>JAZNFB010000317.1:0-2797 GCA_045588895.1 Candidatus Flemingiibacterium sp. | reverse complement strand
CCTCATGCAGCCGCCGCTCAAGGGTAAGACCGCACTCGGTTACGATCCCGGCTACAGAAACGGCTGTAAGTTAGCTGTCGTTGATAAGACCGGCAAGGTGCTCGACACGGCGGTTATCTATCCGATGAAGCCGCAGGAGCGTACCGAAGAATCGAAGCGTATTGTGAAGCGTCTCATTTCGGCGCATAACGTCGGAGTCATCGCAATCGGAAACGGTACTGCTTCAAAGGAAAGCGAAATCTTCATTGCAGGACTTCTCAAAGAAATCGACGCAGACGTTAAATATGCCGTTATCAGCGAAGCCGGTGCATCGGTTTATTCCGCTTCAAAGCAGGCAACCGAGGAATTTCCCGATTATGACGTTATGCAAAGAAGCGCAATCTCGATCGCACGCCGCCTGCAGGATCCTCTTGCCGAGCTTGTTAAAATCGATCCCAAGGCAATCGGCGTGGGACAGTATCAGCACGATATGAAGCCGGCACGTCTTGATGAAGCACTCGGCGGTGTTGTTGAGGACTGCGTAAACTCGGTCGGCGTTGACGTTAACACTGCTTCATATTCCCTGCTCTCATATGTTGCCGGAATAAACACGACATCAGCAAAAAATATCGTTAAATACCGTGAGGAAAACGGAGAGTTCAAGTCACGTGCCGAGATAAAAAAAGTGCCTCGTATCGGAGAGAAGGCGTTTGAACAGTGTGCCGGATTTTTGCGTGTTTCGGGATCATCCGAGATACTTGACTGCACCGGTGTTCATCCCGAAAGCTACAGCGTTGCAAGAGCACTTCTCGAAAAGTTTGACTACACGCCCGAGGATGTACGCCTTTCACGTCTTGCGGGACTTCGCGAAAAGGTTAAAAAGCAGGGCTTCAAGAATATATGCGAGGAACTTTCGGTTGGTGAGCCGACGCTTGTTGACATCATCGGTGAGCTTGAAAAGCCGGGACGTGACGTGCGTGACGATCTGCCGCAGACAGTTCTTCGTGACGACATCCTCGATATCAACGACTTAAAGCCCGATATGATCGTTACAGGAACCGTCCGCAACGTAATCGATTTCGGCGCATTTGTTGACATCGGCGTACACCATGACGGTCTTGTACACATCTCCGAGATCAGCGAAAAATATATCAAGCATCCGAGTGAGGTTCTCGCCGTCGGTGACGTTGTTCAGGTCAAGATAAAGTCGGTTGACCTTAAAAAGCAGCGCATCGCACTGACAATGAAGTTCTGATATGGCGTTAAACCGAAGAGTTAAGAAGCTTGTTGTTTATCTTGCAGTGGTCGTCCTCTCTCTCGTTCTGCTCTTTTTCGGCGAGCGAATATCGGAGGCTGTCGAAAGCGTTACAGGAATACCGTCTTTTTCAAAATTTTCGGGAATATTCTCGTCAAAGCCAAGTGACGGCGAGGTGCAGATACACGTTATCGACGTTGATCAGGCAGACAGCATCTTAATTCGCAGCCGTGACGGAAATATTCTCATTGACACAGGCACAAATAATTCGGAAGCTTATCTCAAAACATATCTCGATGCCTGCAAAATCAAAAAGATAGATTATCTCATATGCACGCATCCGCATTACGACCATATCGGCGGTGCGGACATGATCATTGAGGAATACGATGTTGAAAAAGTGCTCATGACCTATATGGACGATGACTCCACAACCTTTGATATCCTGCTTGAGAACATCGACAGATATGATATCACCTCAGAAATTCCGAAAGTCGGTACAGAGTATACTCTCGGCGACCTGAGTTTCAAAATACTTGCGCCGCTTGAAGCTTCCGAGGATGGGAATGAAATGAGTCTCGTTGTTAAATTAACTCACGGGGATATGGATTTCATCTTCATGGGTGACGCCGGCGAGGCAACCGAAAAGCTTCTGCTTAAAACGTATACTGCTTCAGAACTTGACTGCGAATTTTTAAAGGTCGGTCATCATGGTGCAAACAGCTCATCAAGCGAGGAATTTCTCACTGCCGTATCTGCAAGCATTGCGGCAATTTCCTGCGGCGAATATAACGAATACGGTCATCCGAGAGGCGAGGTACTTAAGAGACTTACCGATTCGGGATGTGACACGGTGCTTCGTACCGACAAGATGGGCACAGTCGTTGTAAGCTCAGACGGCAGCTCTCTCACGGTTATAAGCGAATGATTTTTTCGTCTAACTATTGACACGGGCGAAAATTCAATGTATAATATTGTTATTATGTTTAGTTATTGAAAGGAAAATCAAACAATGGCAAACGACAAAAAGCTCGTTGAAGCGATTACGTCAATGGACGTTGACTTCGCGAAGTGGTATACCGATATTTGTAAAAAAGCCGATCTTATCGACTATTCAAGCGTAAAGGGCTGCATGATAATCCGTCCTTACGGCTACGCTATCTGGGAGCTTATCCAGAAAAATCTTGACACACGCTTCAAGGAGCTTGGTCATGAAAACGTATATATGCCCATGTTCATCCCCGAGTCGCGTCTGCAGGAGGAAAAGGATCACGTTGAGGGCTTTGCTCCCGAGGTTGCATGGGTGACACACGGCGGAAGCGAAAGACTCACCGAGCGTATGTGTGTACGTCCCGCATCTGAAACCCTTTTGTGTGAGCAGTATGCAAATATAATCCGTTCTTACCGCGATCTGCCCAAACTCTATAATCAGTGGTGCTCGGTCGTACGCTGGGAAAAAACGACACGTCCCTTCCTTCGCTCACGTGAATTTCTCTGGCAGGAAGGTCACACCATGCACGCAACCGCGGTTGAGGCTATTGCGGAAACCGTACAGATGCTCAA
>JAZNFB010000316.1:0-2236 GCA_045588895.1 Candidatus Flemingiibacterium sp. | reverse complement strand
TTCTCAACAAATTCATCAAGATATCTTGCTTCGAAAAGGAATATGAACTTGTCCCGCTCATACTCTTTAAGAATACCGCCGACCGAGTCTGCCCATTCCTTGAGAAGCGCTTCAACCTGCGCCGCCGCAGAACGGTATTTTTCCTGAACAAACTGCCGTAATTCATCAAGATTATCGATCATGACATAAGCTATGATGGTTTCCTCATCGGAAAGACGCTTTGCAAGCTGACGAAGCTCTGTGCGCTCGTTCCAGACGGTTATGACATAATCCTTGCCCTCTGCCGTGATCTTGTAGCCCTTAACGCGGAAAACACGGTCATTTGCCACAGTTTCAATACCGTCGGGGGAGTCCGTCTCCTCGACAGGCGAGACTGTATCTGAAAGTATACGGTCAATGGTGACGTCAACAATACTGTCGATATACTTTGTATAAAGCACCTCACGCGGATTTGTCGCCTTGGTGAAAGCATTGTTATACCAGATTATCTTGCCAGATTCATCGCATATGACAACGGGGAGATAAAGCTTTAAGATAAAATCGAGCGTGATATTACCGAGTATCGGCGACAATTTTTCGTCATCGGGATTTGCCATATGAAAGCTGAAAAAACCGTAAAGCTTAAGTCCGATAAATTCCGCCGCAAAAAAGCAGACGAGCATCACCGCACCGACAGTCAGCGCATCAAGCGAGGAAAAACGCATTATAAGCGCATATATGATAAAAAACATTGCGGCAATGACAACGCTGAGTACCACTCGCGCGGAGATTTTGTGAGTTTTCTTTTCGTGTTTATTTTTCATCCGAAATCACTCCTTTCGGCTTTTTTCAGCCTGTTTTTTGGCGCTGTTTTCTCTCATTGTAACAATAACTCCGAATATGGATAAAAGCATTATAACAAGCGATGGATCTACAAAAAGAAGCACAAGTAAAAGTATCGGCATTATTCGCCCGAGCATTCCCCTTGGAGCTTTACCCCGTACCATCAGCACGGCATCTCGGATTCCACAGTAAATAAATCCGGGAGAAAGTATTATAACAAGATTCTGAAGCGCTAAATATACAATTCCGACGTTACCGTCAACCGGGGCAAAAAACAGTGACGCAACATATGCGGCGATATAAACCCAGGCGGTAACGCTGTCAATTTCAATTCTCCACTGAACGCTCTCCTGTGAAATCTCAACCTTTGGTCCCTCTGCAGTCATAACCGCTCTGACGTGTACCCGAAGTCCCGTCGGGAGATAGTGAGCAACACCGAATATACCTGCAAGCAAACGGGTTGCAAGGGTTGCAAAATACGCGAAAACGAGCATCATCATTGCACTGCTTCCGATGAGCATAGTTTTTGTGTAATAGAAAAGCTGATCAAGCGTCTGCTCGGTGAAAAGTGCTTGCGTTTTGCCGTCAATTTCGGCGGTCAGCTTTGAAAATTCATCGGCAATCGGCGCAAAAACCTCATCGATATATGCGCCGACTGTTTCAATATTCAAAGCGCCGTACATATCATAAATAATAAGCGCAAACTGAGACGCAAACAACAAAAAGCAAGCTATCGCCGCAGAAGCAATCGAGGCTGTTCTTCCAAGCCCCATACGCATGGTTAAATAAATCGGGAGCGCAAGAGCGAGCGGACAGAGCGTTAAAAGTGCCGCCGGAAGATAAGTGCTGTATAATAACATCGCCGCAAACGGTATTATGTTAACCGAAAGCAACAGGAGAAGCTTCGGCGTTGACTTGCCAAATTCGATTGCAAGCAGAATGTTCATAGCCGCCGAGATAAGCACGAAAACAGTGCCGAGTATTCCGACAGTTTCCATAACGCTGAAAAAAGACAAGAAACAAATCGCAATAAGGAAAGCAATTTGCGTTGCCTTGGACAAATTTTTATTTATATTCTGCGGCGCACCGCCGTTAAAATCATTCTGATCCTTATCCAAGATAAACACCCCTCACCCAATCAAGGGTACAATACTCCATATTAATCTCATTATAATATTATATCACCTTTTTTTCAATATGTAAATAGTTAATATGAAATTTTCGTTAAACTTTTCTGCATTTGCCGCATATTTTTACTTTTTGCTCCCCTACTTTGCAAGATTCCAATTCACCTAAAACAAAAAAACACCGATTCAAAAAACGAACCGGTGTAATTTATATAGTCTATCCCTTACTGTGCCGCATCAACGATCACAGTAAAATCAGCCGTCTTCAACGATGCACCGCCAATGAG
>JAZNFB010000315.1:0-3012 GCA_045588895.1 Candidatus Flemingiibacterium sp. | reverse complement strand
GCCGGCTCGTCAAGAAGCTCAATTCCGATATCGCAGTTGACCTTTTTCTTGATTATATCCTTTGCGGAGTTTAAGAAATGCCCGCTCTTGAAGGCACCGAGTGATACGGTGAGATCGGAATGTACGCAGGTTTTGCCAAGTCCGCTGTCCGGGCCGAGTCCCGAATTTATATCAGCTGAAACTATGTATGCGCCGCTTTTGTTAATTCGCTCGATCGCCGTGCGGAAGGGATCCTCAACTTCGCCCTTGAAGCCTGTTCCGAAAATGCAGTCAAGCACGGTTGCAAAGCCGTCGAGGTTGAAATCATCAAGTCCGCGGTGGATTGTGATGCCAAGCTTTTCACACTGTTCATGGAAATACTGACCGTCGGGCGTGAATTTATCGGACAGCATGAATATTTCAGAGGGGATACCCTTTTCATGAAGAAGCGTTGCAACAACAAATCCGTCACCTGCGTTGTTTCCGATGCCGCAGACGATGGCAACGGGTGCACGCCAGTCAACGCTTTCAAAAATAGCTTTTCCGGCACGCTCCATAAGTCCGCGCATGGTTGTTGAATGTTCGGCTGTATATGCGTCACTCTTTCGCATATTATCGACTGATGCGACTTTTATCATAATTTCTTCTCCTATTTGTCACGTGGGTGCTTAATACTATATTACCATTATACTATATTAAAATACGAATTTCAATAGGATTTTGAAAAAAGTTAAAAAATTGTCATACTTTAGTTGATAAGAGGACGCGAAATGGCAGGTGGCGTATCGGAATGCTTTGAAAACGGTTATATCGATGTCAGGCACAAATCTGAAACTCATGAAAAAATTTCGCGTGTTAATAAAATATACATTGAAAAGTGCACTTTAGTGTGATATAATAGACGAGGTATGGTTAAAATTTTACATAAGGGAGAACACCATGAAAATCAATCAGAATTACAAGAAACTCAAAGAAAGCTATCTTTTTTCCGATATCGCAAAGAAAACTGCCGCATATAAGGCAGAGCATCCCGAGGCTGATATCATTCGTCTTGGTATCGGCGACGTAACACTTCCTCTTTGTAAGGCGGTCGTTGATGCGCTTCACACTGCGGCAGACGAGATGGGCGCAAAGGATACCTTCAAGGGCTACGGTCCCGAGCAGGGTTACGGCTTCCTCAAGGATGCAATCAAGGATTACTATGAAAAAGAGGATGGCGTTATTCTCGATGCGGACGAAATTTTCGTTTCCGACGGCGCAAAGAGTGACCTTGGAAATATTCTCGATATATTCGCAAAGGATAACACCGTGCTTGTGCCTGATCCGGTTTACCCCGTTTACGTTGACACAAACACAATGGATGACCGCAATATCGTTTATATGAAGGGAAGCGCGGAGAATAACTTCCTCCCGATGCCCGATGATGCAGTCGATGCGGATATTATCTATCTCTGTTCGCCGAACAACCCCACGGGTGCGGCATATAATCATGCACAGCTTAAAGCATGGGTTGACTATGCAACAAAGAAGGGTGCAATTATCCTCTTTGATGCGGCGTATGAATCGTTCATTTCAACAAAGGAGCTTGTACGTTCCATTTATGAAATTGAGGGCGCAAGAAACTGTGCGATTGAATTTTGCTCGTTCTCAAAGACAGCCGGCTTCACCGGTACACGCTGCGGATGGACTGTTGTTCCGATGGAGCTTGAAGCTGACGGACTTAAACTTAACAAGCTCTGGCTTCGCCGTCAGACAACAAAATTCAACGGCGTTTCCTACCCCGTACAGCGTGCCGCGATGGCTGTGTTCACTCCCGAGGGACGCAAGCAGATTGCAGAAAATCTCGCTTATTACAAGGAAAATGCAGGTATCATCACAGCCGCTCTCGATGAGCTTGGTATTTGGTATACCGGCGGCGTAAACTCGCCTTACATCTGGCTCAAGTGTCCTAACGGTATGGGCTCATGGGAGTTCTTTGACCTGCTTCTCACCAAGGCAAATGTTGTCGGCACACCCGGCGCAGGCTTTGGCGAAATGGGAGAGGGCTTCTTCCGCCTGACCGCTTTCGGTGACCGTGAGCGTACACGTGAGGCCGCAGAGAGAATCAAGAAGCTGTTTAAATAATCGAATAATATATAATAATAGTCCCCTTTACCGAAAGAGTTACAGCTTGGGTAAAGGGGATTTTGTCGTGCTATTTTTTACGGGTCAGATATTCGATAAACTTTTTTGTTGCCAAGGTGTGCTTGCTGTTCTTTTTATAAGCGAATCCTATGGTGCGGCATATGGGGTCTTCGAGCTTTAAGGTTTTGATTCCGTTTATTTTTTTGTTTGTCATGAGCTGCGGCAGAACCGAAAAGCCAAGTCCCTGTTTGATCATATAAAGAACGGATACGTTTTCCACCGATTCAAAGTCAAGCACATTTGCAAACCGCTTTTTATCAAAATAAGAATTTAATATTTTTTCATTGATTGAAACATATGTATATTGATAAAGCTCCTCTTTGGAGATTTTCTTTTTGCCTTTGAATATATTTGATGGAACAACGGCAACAAACGGATCTTTTTTGATAGGCAGCCATACGTTGCTTCCGTGTGATAATTCATCGGTGAAAATAATGTCAACGAGATTATTTTCGAGCCATTCGCCAAGATTATCCTCAACGGCAACAGAAATTTTAATATCCGGGTTTTCAATGCGAAACTGACTTATTATTTCGGGAAGAATGTTTTGAGAAATACTCGAGAATGTTCCTATGCGTAAATGGTTTTCCTTTGATTTTACAATGGCGTCGGCGGCATTCAAAAGATTCTTCTCTGCCTCTATAAGTGCTGTCATGTAGTGGTGCAGCTCTTCGCCCTCTTTTGACATAGAAATTCCGAGCGGTGTTCTCACTAAAATTTTTACGCCAAGCTCTGCCTCGAGGCTGTCTGCGATATGGGACAGGGCTGACGGCGTATAGGAGATTTCCTCTGCCGCTTTGGAAAGACTTTTATGTTTCACTGCGGATAAAATAACCTTTAGCTTTTGAG
>JAZNFB010000314.1:0-3732 GCA_045588895.1 Candidatus Flemingiibacterium sp. | reverse complement strand
TGACCGATGACGGCAAGCAGGTTATATATATTGAAGAAGAAGGCGATTATTTAAAACTCGCTCCCATAGCTGACTTCTCGCAGGTTAGCAGCGGCATCTACACTTCATTCTTCAAGCTTTTGAACCTTCCGACAGGCACATATAAGATAAGCTATAAGGCTCGCCTTGACTCTGCCACTCCTTATTCCAAAAACGCTGTTTTCATGGGTATCGGCGGCTACTATTCGGGTAATACAGTCTTCAATGCAGCCGGCGCAACCGGTAACAGCGATAAGTTTACCGTGGTTTCTTCCTCGATCGGCGGAACTGCTGTAACTTCAAAAACACAGTTTATATACCTTACTGAAGACTGGGTAACCTTTGAGACTGAGATCACCAACACAGCTTCAGGTGACCTCTATCTTGGCGTTTTCAAGGATTCAGGTGCAGACGTTGCTCTTGCAAACATAAAGGATCTCTCCATTGTTGACACTGCAACAAATGAGCCTCTTGATTTTGCATTTAATTCTTATGAAACAAAAGACCTCCCCGGCGGTATGGCATATGAACCCGTTTCACACTATACCACAGCCGGCACAGGCTCAAGTCAGCTCGTATACATCGGAGCAGAGAAGAGCTTTGCCGCAGGTCTCTATACCCTTGAGGCAATGGTTAAGTCCTCAGAGGCTTCAACTCCCCTTGCGCTGTCTGTAATGGGCACAAGTATAAGCACAACACAGGAAATTTCGAGCAACTGGCAGAACATCAAGCTTGAAATCGACGCACGAAGTGATTTCGATATGAACGATATTGTGTTCGATTTTGCAGGCGATCTTTACTTCACAGATTTCACAATCGACGGTTATGCTTATAGCTTCAACGATGCATGGATTGGCGACAATGGAGAAAAGACCGTTCTTGTTGAACTCACAGAGGAATACCTCAGTCTTGCTCCCAACCCCAATAATATGCCCGTTGATGTGCTTGACTCTAACGGCAATGTTAAATTCGAAGGATCATACCGTTACGATGTTGTGAATCTCCCGGCAGGCTCCTACACGGTTTCGTTTGCAGCACGTCTTGATTCAAGTGCGACTACTGAAAACGGCATTTCCTTGGCACTCGGCGGATATAATAATGTTGAGTCGCAGTGGTCGCTTTACAGACGCAGTGTTTACGGCGGTAATGCTACCATCCACTATGCAAAGGTTGATAATATCGACTATTCAAACGAGCAGTTCTTCAAGCTCGGTAACGAATGGATGGATTTTGAAGTAAGCTTCACATCCGAGTCTGATTATATTCTCAAGCTGATTGCACTCAACAGAAACACCAAGCTTAACATTAAAGACTTTACTGTTATAAACGACACAACCGACACAGAGGTTGAGGGATGGCGCTTCGATACATCCGCAGACGATGTTTACGGCGGTAAGGCAGGTACAAGCTATCCTGCAACTGCGTACTACACGACTAAGGGAACAGGAGCCGGCGGTATCACACCTATCCTTGGCAAAGAATGTGAGCCAGGTCTTTACACAATCACCGGTAAGCTTGCAGGATCTGCTGATGCAACAATCAACGCGATTGTGAACGGTGATGTTTATTCAACCGTTACCGTTACCGAGGAACTTTCTGAATATACCATCGAGCTTGACATTCGTGAGCCTTTCAACATGGCTGACCTCTGCCTCGAATATGACTGCGAATTTATCAATTTTGCAGATCTTACCATCACCGAAGAGATTTACACAACTCTCGGCGCATGGGAAGGTGAAAACGGCGAGATCATCGTTCTTGTTGAGGGACACGATGAATTTAAGACCATTATCACGAGCGGTAGCGGAGAGCTTTGAGAAAATGAAGGTTATTGCGTTCAGTATAAGATCGCAACATTGCCTGCGGGAACATATAAGTTTACAGGTGAGCTCCGTTATGCAGAAAGCGATTCTGAAAACCGCAAGACCGGTTTCTATGCAGGTATTAACGGCTGGTATTCCGGCAACGGTCTCTTCTCTGCAAATCTCCCGAATGACGGCACTGATCTCACCATAAGCTCTATAACTCTTGACGGCGAGGAGATCAGCCATCAGTTCCCGATTCTTTCGGACAATTGGCAGGTTTATGAAAGTGTGTTCACTACCGGAAAATCATATCCCCTTAATATCGCTCTTTACCGTTACGGTGGTTATGAATACTCCGCGGCTGATTTTAAGCCGTTTAAGATAGTTAATCTTGACAGCGGCGAAGAAATCGAATATACCTTCAATCCTGCAGGTGGCGCCGGTACGGTTGTAACCTATGATTCCTACTATACAACAGCAGGAAGCGGTGCAACCTCCATTTCGCCTGCAGCGAGCACCGATTCCGATTACATCCTCTCTCCGGGCGTATACCACATCAAGGGCACATTCCGTGCACACGGAGATAGTGCAACTCTCAACGCAGTTGCAAATGATACAGCACTCAGAACTCTTACCGGAAATGCAAGTGCAGAACTTGTGAAGAATGTATGGAATGATGTTACATTCGTTCTTTCAACACGTGTTGAGCTTAACACAACCGATCTTCGTCTTATTTTCTCCGATGATATCGATTTCCTTGAGGGGGTTGAGATAGAGCTTGTTGAAAGATATGTAGAGCTGAGCTCGATCAACATCGGAACTGTTATGACTCTCCTCATGCTTAAGAAGGACCAGTATGATGCATATGATCCTACAAATCCCCTCTCTACTGCAATCACCAAGAGCGCAGTGAACAATTGGGAATACGGCGATCAGACTCTCACATTCGTAAAGGATGACGAGGGCAATTACCTCCGAACAGGCAATATCACAAGGAACACCGACGGATTCACATATATCCCCGGTACAAAGCTCAAGGAAGGTCTCTATATCTTCACAGCCGACTTCAGAACAGCGAACCCCGGAGAAAAGACCAAGATTCGTTTCTCAATCGGAAATAAGATCTTCTCCGAGGCTCTCACAAACGAGTGGACAACTGTCAAGGTTCAGATTCAGGTTGACGAAACAGAACCGCTTGTGTTCAGAGTTTACGGCGGTCCTATGGCAAAGTTCATTCACTCCTACGACATCAGAAACCTTAAGCTCACAAATACAGACGATATTCCGAACTACAACCTCTATATGAACGGCAGCTTCGATACAGAGGGTATATACGGCTTCTTTGCAGGCTACGGCGGCGGCTACGGTAAGGTTAAGTGGGTGCAGGAAGAAAACGGCAACGGTTACCTGCGCTTTTATGACCGCGGTGTTAACCATTCTCCTGTAAGAGCAAGCCTTGGCATAACAAGCATTATCGGCGCAACTTACACCATCTCTTATGATATCCGTACATCCAACCCTGATGATGTAATCACTGTTCGTGCATATATGAACAACAATCCTCTCTACGTTGAAAATCCTTCAAACGAATCCGGAAACGAGTTTGACATCACTCACGAATGGCGTCACGTTGAAACTCAGTTTGTTGCAACCGAGAAGTCAGAGCTTGTATTCGAGATAAAGGGCGGTCAGACAGCTGAGGACATTGCAGACTTTGATTTCGATAATATCGTTATCACCAAGTCCGGCGGCGTTACCGATGACGACCTCTATCCGATGGGTGAATTTGAGGATAAGAACACCGCAGCGACCATGTGGAAGCCCGGCTACGGCACAGGTAAGGCTACATGGCATCAGGATGAAAACGGTAACGGTTATATCACGATAAGCGGACGTACCGATGGTCACG
>JAZNFB010000313.1:0-4721 GCA_045588895.1 Candidatus Flemingiibacterium sp. | reverse complement strand
GGTCTTGCCGATCTCAACAACAAAGAAGGCAAAGCGGACAGAGGCGTTGCAATTGCGTTTGATTCAAGAAACAATTCCGAGCTTTATGCACACTGCGCAGCAAGCGTACTCGCGGCAAACGGCATCAAGGTTAAGATATTCGACAGTCTGCGTCCGACCCCGGTGCTTTCGTTTGCGGTGCGCGAGCTTAATGCAATTGCCGGAATCAATATTACAGCATCACACAATCCGAAGCAATATAACGGCTACAAGGCATATTGGGAGGATGGCGCACAGCTTCCGCCGGATCATGCGGCGACCGTGTCCGAATTTATTGCGGCGGCTGATATCTTTGACGACGTAAAAACGGTTGATTTCGATAAGGCAGTCGCTGACGGCACAATCGAATATATCCCTGCCTCCCTTGATGAAGCATACATGAAAAATGTCATTGCCGAGGCGGTCAATCCGGATGTTATACGTAAGGTTGCGGATGATCTCGAAATTGTTTACACGCCTCTCCACGGTGCAGGCTACAAGATGATTCCCGAGGTGCTTCGCCGTGTCGGACTCAAGCATATCGACACAGTTGACGAACAAATGGTGCTCGACGGCAATTTCCCGACCATCTCTTATCCGAATCCCGAATTTCCCGAGGCATTTGAGCTTGGAATCAAGCTTGCAGAAAAAGTTAACAGCGATCTCATCATTGCAACAGACCCCGATGCTGACCGCGTTGGTATAATGTCACGCGATAAATCGGGCAAGTTTGTCCGTCTGACCGGCAATCAGGTCGGCGCGCTTCTGCTCGACTATATCATCACCGCATACGAGGAAACCGGTATGCCCGAAAATCCGTATGCGATCAAAACTATAGTTTCAACCGAAATGATAACGAAGATCTGTAACGATCACAATGTCCGTCTGCATAATGTTCTGACCGGATTCAAGTTTATCGGCGAGGTTATCAAGCAGTATGAAAAGACCGGACACGATAACTATATCTTCGGCTTTGAGGAAAGCTACGGTTATCTCAAGGGCACATATGCACGCGACAAGGATTCGGTTGTTGCAACAATGCTTCTTTGCGAAATGGCGGCATATTACAGCACCAAGTCAATGACACTCTGCGACGCAATGCAGGGGCTCTACGACCGCTACGGTTACTATGACGAGGGTACGGCAAACATCTACATGGAGGGACTTGACGGTCTTGAGCGGATGAAGAATCTGATGAACCGTCTGCGTAATAATCCTCCGTCCGAGCTTGGCGGTTATAAGATCATCGAGCGCCGCGACTATCTTAACGATACCGTGCTCAACATCGAAACGGGCAAGGTTACATCAACGGGACTTCCCTCATCGAATGTACTCTATTTCGTGACCGAGCCGGGAGACGTTATCGTAATCCGTCCGTCGGGAACAGAGCCTAAAATCAAGATATATATCCTCGCTCATGACGCTTCCATGGAGGCGGTACGTGCGAAGATCGAAGCATACGAAAAGGTTACCGACACTTGGGTTGAATAAAAAATCGGGAGCAGTTTATATAGGCTGCTCCTTTTTGTTTGGCCTTACGCAAAGCTTATCAAAGCCGTTTTCTATATTCGGTTGCGGTTATACCGGTCATATTTTTAAAGAATACAGAGAAATAATGCATCGAAGAAAAATGCATCTCGGATACTATACTCTTGTTTGACATACCTGCCTTCATTAACGAAACTATATGCTGAAGTCTTAAATTTGAATAATATTTTTTCGGGCTGACACCGGCATACTTCTCGAACAAGACCTTTATATAACTGATGCTTATATGACAATATTCGCCAAGCTCGGACAAGGTGAGGTTTTCGCAAACCTTCTCCGCCATCGCAGAGACGACCTTTCTGTATTCGAAAGCTCCCGATGTTTCCACAAGATGCTGACTCGCAATATCGTTTTCGATAAGTCGAAGCAAAAATGCCGCGAGTCTTCCTGCCACGTCCTGCGAGGAATATTCGCTCACTTCTCTGCCTTCAAGAAATGCGTTTATGTCCTTGCATATATGAATGTATTCGGGTACCTGCTCTGCATTCAGGGTGAATATACCGTTTTTAAGCTTTTCGGGTAGCTCGCCTGTTGTAAGAAATGACATTATATACCCCCTCGGTGAAGTCCCCTCCGTACTTTTAATCCGGTGAAACTCCATCGGCGCATGAAGAATCATGTTATTCTTTTCAAGCGTATATATCTTTTCATCCTCGGTTGCCTCAGCTTTACCGTCAAGTATAAATACAACCTCCCAAAAGTCATGACTCTCTCCCGTGAAAACAAAACTTTCATTCCATTCAAAAGCAAACGAAGTGTAAAAGCCGACTATTTCAAATTTTTTGATTATTTTCTTAAGCGTTGCCATACCGTAGCTCCCTGGATATTATCCGAAATCACAAGTTTTATGGCTATTATTGCATTGAAATGCTTTTTCGGATATGATATAATTATAATACCACAGTATATTGAAAATGTCAACAGAAAGGAAATGTAATTATGAAAGAAAAAATTAAAATCGGTTATGTCGGTCTTGGAGAGCGCGGATTTTCAATGCTTGAGAAAAATATATTTTTGGATATGCCTGACGTTGAGATCGTAACCATTTGCGATCTTTCCGAAGCAAAGCTTGAAAAAGTAAAAAATCTCATGATCGAAAAAATCTCCCGGAGCCGGTGTTAACCAAGGACTATCACGATATAATAAACAACTCCGAAATTGACGCAGTTATAATCATGACCGGCTGGAGCGGCAGAACAAAAATGGTTATCGAAACGATGAAGGCCGGGAAATATGTCGGCGTTGAGGTTGGCTGTGCCGATGATATCAGCGAGTGTTATGACCTTGTAAAGGCATATGAAGAAACCGGCGTACCCGTAATGATGCTCGAAAACTGCTGTTACGGCAGACGTGAAATGGCAGTGCTCAATATGGTAAAGCAGGGACTTTTCGGCGAGCTTGTACACTGCACCGGCGGATATCAGCATTACCTTTGCGAGGAGGGACTCTTCTTCAATAACAACACTGACGGACCTCGCCATTACCGACTCGCCCATTATATGAAGAAAAATTGTGAAAATTATCCAACGCACGCACTCGGTCCGATCTCCAAAATACTTAGCATAAACCGCGGCAACCGCATGGTATCGCTCGCTTCTAATGCAACAAAGAGCGTCGGTATTAAGAGCTATATTTCTGAACATCCTGAGCTTCAGGCTGAATATGCAGACGTCGAATTTAAGCAAGGTGACATCATTAATACGGTCATCAGCTGTGCAGGCGGCGAAACTATACTTCTCACGCTCGATACAACCCTGCCACGTGCATATTACAGCAGAAACTTCTCTGTTCGCGGAACAAAAGGAATGTCAAACGAAGACGGACGCGTTATATTCCTTGACGGAATGAAAGGAACGGTTAACGACACAGACCTTGCCGGACTCAGCGGAAACATCAAGAATAATGAAGAAGAAATGTATGAAAAATACGATCATCCGCTTCACGCAGAATATATCCGTGAGGGCGTTAAAGAAGGTCACGGCGGAATGGACTGGCTCGTTTGTCGTGCATTTATCGAAAGCGTCAAGCGCGGCACAAATACCCCTATCGACGTATACGACACAGCCGCATGGATGGCAATAGGACCACTTTCGGAGCGTTCAATTGCGGGCGGCGGTATACCCGTTGAATTTCCGGACTTTACAAACGGAAAATGGAAAAACCGTGAACCGATTGTCGAGGGAAAATACTGTCTTGATAAGGTTTGCATCGACAATGATACTCGTATTATATAAGCACCTACATAGCTTTTAATATCAAAAACAACATCTGACCAGACCACATAACGGTTTGGTCATTTATTTTTTAAAAGTACGCTGCATCGGTATTGCCTTTTGTCAAAATATGTGATATAATGTATAAGTTAGAAATCACAGAAAAGGATATCGGTATGAACAAAATAAAAAAATCCTCCGAGCTTTTATGGCTTCTCGGAATGATATTCGTCGCGCTCGGAGTTGCGATCTGCAGTAAAGCCAACCTCGGCGTGTCCATGATCGCCGCACCTGCATTCATCGTTTCAGAGGCAATGTTAAGCTTCAGCGATATATTCAGCGTCGGCGTCACCGAATACATAATCCAAGGCATTATACTCCTGCTTATGTGCATTACCGTGCGCCGCTTCAACTGGAGATATCTGCTTGCCTTTGCTGTTGCGGTTCTGTATGGTTATACGCTCAATCTCTTTTTGTGGATACTTGGGGATGTTACATTTGATGCAATCTGGTTTCGTTGGGTAGTGCTTATCGTCGGCGACCTCATCATTGCATTCGGCATTGCCTGCTTCTTCCGTACATATCTGCCACTACAGGTTTACGAGCTGTTCGTCGCAGAAACGGCAGACAGATTTCATATCGGCATCAATAAGGTCAAAACCGCATTTGATGTCACCCTGCTCATTATTTCGCTGGTGCTCGCCCTCACGCTCTTCGGCGACGTTACCTCATTTGACCCGACAAGCATAGCTCACACGTCCTACCACAACATCGGACTCGGCACATTCGTAACCACCGCCATAAATTCTCCGCTCATCGCCATTATGGGTAAGCTCGTTGATCGCATTTTTGAGCCGTCCGCACGCTTTAAAAGGCTTGAGTCGGTTTTGAAGCTCGACCAAAAAGGAAATGAATAATGAAGTCGCTTCGCTGATGAATAAT
>JAZNFB010000312.1:0-2413 GCA_045588895.1 Candidatus Flemingiibacterium sp. | reverse complement strand
AGGTGGCGGCGGAGAAACGGTTACAGTATTAAAGCGAATTGGAGCGAAGCGACTGAGCGCGAATCGGGCAGCCGAGACGAGCAGGGGGGTGGCAGGGGACGGATTGTATCGGCGTTTGAGAGCAAAGGAGTCCCCCTGCATCCGGCAGGCGGCGAATAGCCGCTCGGCAGTACCGAAGCTCGAAGCACCTCACTTCAAAATCATATAAAAAAAGACTGCCCTTTTTTGTAAAGAGGACAGTCCCAAATGTTATTTTGTACCGAAAATACGGTCGCCTGCATCGCCGAGACCGGGAACGATGTAACCGTTCTCGTTAAGACACTCGTCAACATTTGCACAGAAAATTTCAACGTCCGGATGAGCTTTGGTCAGCGCATTAATACCCTCGGGCGCAGCAATGAGACAAAGGAACTTGATGTGCTTGCCGCCGTATGATTTGATCTGCGTTATTGCATCGATTGCCGAACCGCCTGTCGCAAGCATCGGGTCAACAACAACTATAAGTCGCTCATCAATATCCGGCGGAAGCTTGCAGTAGTATTCGTGCGGCTGGAGAGTCTCCTCGTCACGGTACATACCGATGTGTCCCACCTTGGCTGACGGAACAAGATTAAGCAGTCCGTTAACCATGCCGAGTCCTGCACGAAGGATCGGGACAACTGCTAACTTTTTGCCCTTGATAACCTTTTGAGTTGTCTTTTTAATGGGAGTTTCAATTTCAATCTCCTCAAGCGGAAGGTCACGCAGTGCCTCATAGCACATAAGCATCGTGATTTCTTCAACCGACTCGCGAAATTCCTTGTTTGATGTTGATTTCATTCGCATGATCGTTGTTTTGTGCTGGATCAGCGGATGATCGAAGATTGTTACGTTTTTCATGTGTATTTTCCTTTGTTTTACTGTTCTTTTGCCTTTGAAACCATAATATTTACAATGATACCAAGAATGAGTGCGCACGCGACGGAGGTTATTGTAACCTTACCAAACGTAAGCGTCAGGCCGCCGATACCTGCGATGAGTATTGTTGACACAACAAAGAGATTCTTATTCTGATTGAGATCAACCTTCTGCACCATCTTAAGACCGGAAACAGCGATAAAGCCGTAAAGCGCCATACAAACACCGCCCATTACACACGACGGAATGGAATCTACAAAAGCAACAAAAGGCGAAATGAACGAAATGAGCATCGCAAGAACTGCGGCGGTTGCGATAGTGTAAACAGAAGCGTTACCTGTGATTGCAACACATCCGACAGACTCACCGTAAGTGGTGTTGGGGCAACCGCCGAAGAACGCACCTGCCATCGAACCAACGCCGTCGCCGAGGAGGGTTCTCGAAAGACCGGGATCCTCAAGAAGATCGGTTTCAATGATAGAGGAAATGTTCTTATGGTCTGCGATATGCTCTGCGAATACAACGAATGCAACGGGGAGATATGCAACAGCGAGAGTTGCGATGTATGTACCGTCAATCTCTTTGATGCCCTTGAATGCTTCAATAAATGTGAAATCGGGAAGAGTGAGGAAGGTTTCAAGGTTTACGCCGTTTGCCCAGAGTCCTGTAATCTTTGTGAAGTCAATAACCTTAAGTGCATCTATATCTGCAGCGTTACCGATCACAGTGAATATTGCCGCAACTGCGTAGCCTGCAAGGATACCGAGAATAAACGGAATGAGACGTGTCATCTTTTTGCCGTATGTTGCGCAGAGAATAACAGTTACAAGTGTTACAAGACCGACGAGCACGCAAATGAGCGGATTTGCAACTGGCTGATATTCCGTTGCGTATTTTATAATATCAACGCCCTCAACCTCTGCCACCTTGCCAACCTGAGTTGCAACCTTAAGACCGCCGCTCTGAAGGTCACCTATCGCGTTACCGGCAAGCGAAAGACCGATGATTGCAACCGTCGGGCCTATAACAACCGGAGGCATAAGCTTGTTTATCCACTTAACGCCTGCGATTTTAACGATAATTGCTATAACAACATAAACAAGACCTGCAAAGATCGCACCGATGATAAGACCTGCATATCCTGCCGCCGTTGACACTGCACCTGCAAATGCCGCCGCCATTGAGCCGAGGAATGCAAACGATGAGCCGAGGAATACAGGGCTTCTGAATTTGGTGAAAAGCAGATATACGAGTGTGCCGACGCCCGCACCGAAAAGTGCCGCCGCAGGGCTCATTCCGTTACCGACGATCACCGGAACAACGAGAGTTGCCGCCATGATTGCAAGCAGCTGTTGAATTGCGAAAACGATCAATTGACCGAATTTTGGCTTGTCCTTAACGCCGTAGATAAGTTTCATTTGATTTTACCTCCAAAAAAATAATGATTTTCAATTTCGCGCTTGTTGGACATTACTATATATAACTATATCACATTCGACGTTTTTTGTCAACGGTT
>JAZNFB010000311.1:0-3206 GCA_045588895.1 Candidatus Flemingiibacterium sp. | reverse complement strand
AGCGCTTGAATTTGAGGCTTGCGTTATCCTCCATATGCACGATCTCAAGAACACGGCGGATTTCCTCGTCTGCGTTTTCGATGCCGAGATTGATGCATTGCATCATAAGGTTCTGATACACGCTTGATCCGGGAAAACAGCCTGCGTTCTCAATGAGTGCGCCGACTCTTACGCGCACACCTGCATCACGGTAATCTCTGCCGAACAGCTTGATATCACCGCCATCGGGGACGAGATGACCGCAGATAAGCTTCTCGGTGGTGGATTTACCCGAACCGTTTTCACCGATGAAGCCATAGATCGCTCCCTGCGGAACGGTCATATTGAGGTGGTCAACCGCATACATTCCGCGAAAGCTTTTTGAAAGATTTCTGATTTCAATAGCGTTCATTTTTACTCCTTTATAAACGCAACACAAGCAAGCCGTGTTTTTACGCCTCGCTTACGTTGTTTATTTTTGTTATTTCTTTGCCGCTTCGTAACGAGCGTTAGCTGCCTCGGTTCTTGCATTGGCTGCACTAACTCTTGCCGCATTCTCCTCACGGATCTTTGCCGTTCTCTCGGAAGGACTCATATGCGCATCGTCCCAAGACTTCTTTGCATCGGCCTTTGCCTTCTTGAAGGTGTTGTGACCTCTGTTTTCCTCAAAATTTGCACGGCTTTCAGCTTTTACTGCCTCAAATTCTGCCTTGTCTGCCTCATGCTGTGCCTTTGCGCTTTCTTTCATATCACCGAATGCCTTCTTAAAAAATGCCTTGATTCCCATTTGTTTTTTCTCCTTATATGATTTTTTTGTTTTTGATTTACGAGTTTATTATACTGTGCCGATGTTTTTGATTTCTTTGTAAAATGTTTGCGTTTTGTTAATCCTGAAATTTTTTAGGATTTCATTATTTCCTCGGACAAGCGAAGAATTTGGGGTGTCAGCTCTGCCTTGGTTTTGCGTGCGATATGACGGTATATCGGATATGCAGGGATCATTAAGAGCGTACCGCATATCATAAGGATTGCCGTAAGCCACGCCTCACCAGCGAATACTTCAAGGAAGAAGCACATTCCAATGCCGAACACAAGTGCGCCGATGATACCGAGGCAAAGACCTTCAATCATTCCTGCGCTTTGCACACGGTAGTCAAGCCGTTTCAGCGTTTCAAGCTTGCTTTCCTCCCTTGGCATATATTTTCTTCTAATGCTTTCGACTTCCTTGTTTCTCGCTGCCGAATAATTGTAGGTAAAAGATTTGTTTTCCATAATACTCCTGTTGTTTTGTTTTTCATTGTGTCGATATTATACGATACCGATTTTTGCGTTTTGCTTCTGAAATGTTTATGTTTTGTTATAAAAACAATTTTATAGCATCGGTGCAAAAATTCTGACCACCGAGCGAATGAAACGTGTGGCAAGTCCTGTTTTTAACATATCGGGCGTGATCTCAATGGATTTTGCCAATGTATCTTCGATATCTGCTTTCAAATCCCTTATACAGTCACACCGATACATCCATACTCCGTTTTCAAAGTGATGAACAAGGCTGCGGTAGTCAAGGTTGATCGTACCGATCATAGCAACCTCATCGTCTGCGATATAGCTCTTGGCGTGGATGAAGCCGGGGGCGTATTCGTAGATCTTCACGCCCGATTTCATCAGACGGTGGTAAAAGCTTTTTGTCATACCGAATACGAGCTTCTTATCGGGAATATGCGGAACAATGATACGCACATCCACACCGCGCAAGGCGGCGCTTTCAATACTCGTACAAAGGTCGTTATCAATAATAAGGTAGGGCGTGGTCATATACATATATCGGGTTGCGCTACCGAGTATATTCTGAATTACGCTTTTGCCAACTCGGTGTTCATATATCGGAGAGGGGCCGTCGCCGAACGGAATCACGAATCCGGCTTCCGAAATATCCAAAGTGGGATATAGCTCGTATTCATCCTTCGGCAAGGCTTTTACGTTAAGTCCGTAATTAGAGAGGAACAATCTCGTTAACTCCCAAACCGCTTCACCTTCAAGACGGATGCCCGTATCCTTCCAATGCCCGAATTTAACAATCTCATTGATATATTCATCGGCAATATTTACGCCGCCCGTGTATCCAACCTTGCCGTCAATCACGCAGATCTTGCGGTGGCTACGATTATTAAACTCTCCATCGGCTTGTCCGCGCAAGCGTGAGAACGGTGTGGCTTCAATGCCGAATTTGCCAAGCTGCTTGTGATAATCTCCGGGGAGCGTACTCATACAACCGATGTCATCGTAAAGCACACGAACCGTAACACCTTCGGCGGTTTTGCGCTTCAAAATATCGAGTATAGAGTTCCAAAATCTACCTTCCTCTATAATGAAGTATTCCATAAAGATGAAACTCTCGGCTTTTTCAAGGTCGGAAAGCATTGCCTGCCACATATCCTCACCAAGCGGATAGTATGTCTGCCTTGTGTTTCCAAACACACTTGCTCCCGATATGGAGCATAGCATTTTTGCTTGCGCCAAGGCGTGTGCGTTCTCGCTCTCTAATTCTTCAAGGATTTTCACTTGATCGCTCTCGTAACGATACCTTTTCAGCTCATCAAGTCGGCGTATGAATTTCTTCCCGAGCTTTCGTGAGTAAAAGAGGAAGTATAGCATAAATCCGGCAATCGGCAATATAAGAACGAACAAAAGCCACGGCACTTTGTAATCGGGGTTATCATCCGAGGCTACGATCTTTATTACGCAGAATACTTCCGTAATAAATGCGGCAACGTAGAAATACGGGATGTAGTAACAACAAGCCACCACAATGCCGATGATGGCGAGTATTTCCAAAAGAGTAATAAGAACCGCAATGATGTAGCGAACGGGAATGTAGCTATATTCGCGCTCAATAGTTTCTTTGCCTGTTCTGACCTTGTATTTTCGTTTCATCTACCAACCTCCAAAGCATAAATTCCCGATTTTACACCGCTATTATAGCAACGGCTTGTTTTAGAAAGGTTTGCGTTTTGTTTGTGTTTTGTTAAAGTGATTTTTTCACAAAAAAAGGATAGGCTTTTACACCTATCCTCAATTTGTATTACGTTATGTATCTTTCTGCACCTCCATCGTGAGTCGCGCTCCGAGGCGGAAGGCGTATTCGAATATGGCTGCTTCGGCAAGGCTTACGTACTCGTCCCAGCAGTCGTGGAACTTTTCGAAGATCTCCTTCTGCTCGTCGGTGA
>JAZNFB010000310.1:0-7104 GCA_045588895.1 Candidatus Flemingiibacterium sp. | reverse complement strand
GCGATTTTATTCATCGTCAACGATTGAGGCTGCATCCTCGTTGAACAGCTCTATAACTGCTTCAACGCTCGTTTTGTGTCTTGCAATGTGAGAAGCGAGCCCTTCACTTCCGCGTCCCTGCAGGATGAGCTTTCCGGGGATATAGAAGAACTCCTTCATGCCGTCGTCGAAGCCGAAGTATGTAACACCCGCATCGAACATGATACCGTCGAAGATGATATCGAGCATTTCCTTTGATTCGGGATCGCGTGAGAGCTTTTCGCCGAGCATGATCTCATAGTAAGCGTACTTAACGTCACCGCTGAAATATGCAAGAAGCTCGATAACCTTGCCGACCATCTCGGTATCGCCGACGGTTTTAGGAACACACATGAGTCCCGACCAGTCGTTTGTAACATAACCGTCCTGCGCGGCTTCAAGCTTGGGATAGGGAAGGATTCCGAAGTCAACCTCGATATCACGGTAGAGGTAAAGATTGCGGACTGTGTTAATATTAAAGAGAGAACGCTCCTTTGAGATGTCAACATATGTATCCTCAGCTAAACATTCCTCTGCTGAGAGATTACCCATGTCTTCGTACACGTATGTATCTGAACCTGTCAGAAGCTGATCAAGCTTTTCTATCATTTTGTATGTACGTTCATTATCAAAAGCAAATATGAACCGATCATCAGAATCTCTTGTTACAAAATCAACCTCACTTGAGAAAATAAAGCTGTTAAGGAACCAGTCATTTGGAGTCGCAAGTCCCCATGTGTCGGAATGGTCCCATTTACCGTCGCCGTTATCGGATGTGACGGAGCTCATCATTTCCATCATCTTATCAATAGTCCATTCGCCGTCGCGGACGAGCTGATACGGATCTTCAAGATTGTGTGCGTTTAAAAGCTCTTTGTTGAAGAGAACACAGTTCGGGTCGGCTAACATATAATCAGAGAGCGTATAATAACAGTGACCGTTAACCGCAAGTGCTTCATTTGCAGACTGATTCCACCATTCATTGCTCATATCGATATATTCGAAATTATTAAAGTCGTAAAGCAGGTTTTCGGTTACCATTGCGGAAAGTCCGGCGATACAGTGTGTCAGCATGAGCTGATAGGTGTTATCTCCGGTCATAACCATCTCCTGCGCTTCTGTTCTGACGTTGAATATATCTCCGTCTAAAACATATCCGATGTCAACGCCGAGGTGTTCTTCAACCTTAAGCTCACGCTCGTATAATGCTTTGGTCATAGAATCTGTTCCGGGGTCATCTGCAAAGAAGTATCTCTGATACATACCGAAATCGGGAGCGTAGATGGTGAAGGTCTTCCCGTAATCTGCCGCCGCAATTCCTGCCGGAAGGTCTTCTTCGTTTAAGGACCCGTTATCTGAATTTGTTCCGTCGGTATTATTACTGCAGGCCGAAAAGGAGAGCGTCATTGCCGCAAGAAGAAATGCGGAGATAACGCGTTTTTTCATTTGTTAAAATCCTTTCATCATGTAAGATTAAGCTTGCTGTAATAATTATATCACATTTAAGAAAGGTTGCGAAAGGACACATTATGCACTCAGCTGCGTTTATTTTTAAGACTCACGGCAAAAATTTCAAATAAACGGTGTTGACTTTCAGGCGGAAATGTTATATAATTTTTTTAATGAAGGAAAAGTACGGTGGAGGCTTTATGAACGACAGCTTAACTTTATATGAGAGCATAGCTCCGCTTGAGAGGGATTTTCAGGTGAAGCTGAAGCAAAATCGCCTCTCGGGAAAATACCGTTCACATTGGCATGAGCACATTGAACTGCTGTATTTTTTATCGGGCGAATTTGAAATTGTCTGCGGCGAGACGGAATATACTGCACTTGAGGGAGACCTTATATTCGTAGGCAGCAGAGAGCGTCATTCAACGAGCTGTAACTGCGAGGGCGAATATATGTGTTTGCATTTATCACCGCAGTTCTTTTTGGACGTTGAATTTGAGAGCTTCACGCTTGAAACGCACATCATCAAGGATGATTTTATAAAAGAATGCTTTGACAAAATGTTCGATGAACAAAAAAACAAGAGCCCTGCATACGATTTTCGAATGAAAAGCATTGCATATTCACTGATGGCGTATATCATCAGAAATTACAGGCGTGCTGAGGACAGCGGCATAACTGCATCGAATAGGGCACATTTTCTTGAAATGCAGGACATTTTTGCGTATATATCAAGAAATTACACAACGTCACTGACTACAGCCGATCTTGCACGTCACTTTCATTTGACCGAGCAGTATTTCTGTCGTATCTTCAAAAAAGCGACGGGAAAGACGCCGATAAATTACATAAACGGTTACAGAATCGAGAAAGCCGCAGTGCTTTTAAAAAATACCGATCAGAGCATAACAGATATTGCACTCTCTGTCGGCTTTGACGACCCGAACTATTTTTCAAGAACCTTTAAAAAACACATGGGAGCAACTCCCCGTGAATATCGAAACAGCATATAAAAAAGCGAGCCGAAGACCTGAAATAAAGCTTCGTCTCGCTTGATTTTTTTAATTTGTGCGGTGAGTTTTTCTGTATTCGCTTGGTGTACAGCCCTCATATTTTACGAACGCTGACAAAAATCCGCGCGAAGTTGTGTAACCGATTCGCTCGCCGATTTCACTGACGGAAAGGGTTGTTTCACGCAGCAGTTTTTTTGCATTGCGTATTTTAAGCTCAAGCTTCAGCTCATTGAAGCTCTTGCCGTATGCGCTTGAAATTATCCTTGTTATATTCTGTGGAGAAGTAAACAGCTTTTTACTTAGAAAGTCGAGGTTTATATCGTTGATATAGTAAATATCGAGTAGCCGGTCGATTGCGTATTTATATACCCAATAGGTGTTCGGCATATGATCGTTTTCATTATGCTCGGCTGATGCGGTGTTCAGCTTGTCGTAGAGCGAGAAAATAAACTCGGTGACGTTTGCGCGAAGTCGCCATGGCTTTGCAAATTTATCGGCGGCGCTATTTTCAAGCACCATGTCAAGTAACAGCGAGAGATATTCGCAGTCGTCAAGCTTGCAGAAGCCGCAGCCGGAAAACGCCGTATACATTTTATCAAAAAGATTTTCCTCTTTGCCGGGTGATTTCATGCGCAAAAATGTGAAGAATACGCTTTTTTTGACGGCATCGTCGGAAAAGGTGGTGCTGTGATAGGTGTTCGGAGGGATGATGAGCATCTGATTTTTTTCAAGAGTGCATCCGAACTGCTCATTTGAAAGCGTGAGCGAGCCTTCCTTGAGGTGAAAGAGCTCCCAAAAGGAATGCATATGTATATCGCTCCAGGTTGTGTCGGTCGTTTTTTCATCTGTTATGAAAATGATTTTTAAATCCGAGCATATAACCTCGATTGAGCTATACGAAAAATCCTGCTCCTGCATCGTTTTCTCCTCTCTAAGTATATTATCAAAATGTACCGGCACATATTCTGTACCGGCACACGTTTTTACCACGCAGTCCAGCCGCCGTCAACTGTGACATTACTGCCTGTCATAAATGTCGAGGCATCGGATGCCAAAAGAACAATTGCACCGCCCATTTCCTTACTTGTTCCAACTCTCTTGAGCATGGTCTTATCAGCGAGCTTTGCCGAAAATTCCTTGTTGGCGAGAGTTCTTTCATTCGGGAACGGACCGGGAGTTATTGCGTTTACTCTGATGTTATATTTTGCAAGATGAGCCGCACCGTAGCGTGTAAGCTGGAGTACACCTGCCTTGGATACGCCATAGGTTACGGGGCTGTTGCTTCCACTGTCGCCGTAAATGCCGGGATCGGGCGAAACCACGCCGTACATGGACGCGATGTTAACGATACTGCCGCCCTTTTCTTTCATCAGAGGAATAGCCGCTCTCATGCTGCGGAAGGTGAGTCCGAGGTTGCCTTCAACGCCGCCGAACCATGATTCGTCATCAAAGTTTTCAATTTCAAGCGCGAGTCCTTTGCCGCCTGAGCCTCCGCCGTATGCAGCATTGTTGATGAGTACGTCGATTCTGCCGTATTCCTTCTTGATGCGCTCGAAAACAGCTGCGTGTTCCTCTTTGCTTGAGAAGTCAGCATCTATGTGTATTACGTTAGGTCTCGTTTCAACAAGTCCTTCCTCGTGAAGATGAACGCTCAGAACAGTCGCACCAAACGATGCAAGCGCATCAACCTCAGCCGTACCGAGGTTGCCCGAGCCGCCCATAACGAGGACAATTTTGCCGGTTAAATCGAAAATATTTTCCATAGCAGTCTCCTTCATTATTTGAAGTAATTGATGGTTTTAACAAGTGCTTCTGCCTTAGCTTCTGCAACATTAAGATCATAGTAGTTCGACTTGAATGCGAGGATCTTCGGCTGAAGTGCTTCTGCAACGGGGCAAATGCCGTCCTCATAGCTTACACTCTTGTTGAGAAGCTCTTCGCGGCGAAGCATAGCCATGTTCTTAAAGAAAGGCTCTTGATATGTAAGCTTCCATGCGGAATAGATACCGTCGCCACCGAGCTCTAAATACTTATCTCTGAACTGCTTCCAGGTGATGCTGTCGTCAATAAGCTTTGTTGCGTATGCCCAATAAGCGTTAACGTAATCTTCGCCGGTTTTCTGCGGAGCGATGATGGTGTTACCCTTGATTGCGTCATCAAAAATCTTTGCGGACTGCTGACGGATATCAACAAGCTCCTCAAGACGCTCGGTTTGTGCGAGTGCGACTGCGCTGGCAACCTCACTCAGACGGTAGTTCCAGCCCATAGATACGTGACGGTTGTATTCGGGGTCCTGAATATCGGTTTTGGAGATCTTACCCTTGTTTGTGCCGACGCCTGCATATCCGAGGCAGGAATAGCAACGAATCTTCTTTGCAAGCTCCTCATTGTTTGTGATAAGCATACCGCCCTCACTGCTGGTCATATGCTTCGAAGCCTGGAAGCTGAAGCTTGCGATGTCGCCGATTGTACCAACGGTTCTGCCTTTGTATTTTCCGAGGAAGCACTGTGCATCATCTTCGATAACGGCGAGGTTGTGTTTCTTTGCAACAGCCAAGATCTTATCGAAATCGGGAGCAAGACCGTAAAGGGAAACAACGATGATAGCCTTTGTTCTGGGTGTGATACACTTTTCTATTGCTTCTGCTGTGATCTGGAATGTATCGGGATCAACATCTGCAAATACGGGAGTTGCATTTGCGTGAAGAACACAGAATGTTGTTGCCGACATGGTGAGCGGCGGAACGATAACCTCGTCGCCAAGACCTACACCGACTGCCTCGAGTGCGATATGAAGGGTTGCAGTACCGTTACAAAATGTGACAGCATACTTGCTTCCAAACTTTTCGCAGAAAGCATCCTCAAGCCTTTTTGTCATTCTGTAGCCCGCAGAGGAACGGAATCCCCAGCTGAGGACTTCTTTTACGTACTCGATTTCCTTTTCTCCAACTCTGTTTATTGATTTCATTGCTCAATCCTCCAAGATATTTTTTGAAAATATATGTCACGCGAATTGCGTCAATAATATTATATCATTGCAGGAAAAATCTTTCAAGTACACAAACAAATCAAAAATTTCGAAAAAATGAGTTATGAGTTCACGTTTGGCGATTATTACAATGTAATTATAGCATAAAATCTTGTGCGTGTCTATGTTTTTGCGAATAGTTTTATTGTTTTTTCTATTTTTAGTTGACAAGAGATGGAAAACATGATATAATTACAATGTTAATTTTTTTATTAAGAAGGAGAAAAACATGAAAAAACGCATTATCTCGTCGTTACTGCTTGCGGCAATGCTCACTTCGCTTGTTGCCTGCGGCGGCGATGACACAGACAAGGACAGCGGAAGCAAAGACAAGGGCGACGAAAAGCCTGCCGGAATCGAAGCGGCGGATTATAACCTGTCGTTTAACATTTATGCTCCCGATTTTGGTATGTATCAGAGATACTTCTTTGCAGACGACCCCGGAACTGACGCAATGACAGCGGCTATTTACGAGCGCGAGGTTAATGTTGAGGATCATCTCGGTGTTGACATTGGTTACACACTCACCGGTACTATCCAGGATGTACGCCCGAAGATTCAGGAGCTCGTTATGACAGGCGATGACACATATCAGCTTTTCTTAACTCACTGTATCGCCGGACTTTCCGCGATGATCACCGAAGATCTGCTTTACGATTTCCATGATTTCGAGGACATCGATCTCGGCGCAGAATGGTGGAATCAGCAGGCTCAGGAGGCACTTGAGGTTAACGGACATCTTTTCTACGGCGTTTCCGATTATATGCTTTCTGACCCGAACTGC
The DNA here is from genome assembly GCA_045588895.1 of Candidatus Flemingiibacterium sp. Lineage (GTDB taxonomy): Bacteria > Bacillota > Clostridia > Oscillospirales > CAG-272 > Flemingiibacterium. Next base: position 812 of record JAZNFB010000310.1, on the reverse strand, counting down.
ATACTCTTCAATAAGGGTATGATCGATGAGCTTGACCTTGAGGATCCGTATCAGCTTGTTCGTGACGGCGAATGGACCATCGACAAGATGATGGAGATGATGAGTGCGGCAACAACGGATGACGGTGACGGAAGATGGAATTATCTTGACACTTACGGTCTTACTGCACCGAATGACTGGTTCTGCAACAGCTTTATTTTCTCAAGCGAGGTTGACCTTGTAACAAGAAATGCAGACGGCGAATTTGAGTTTGCTTTTGACAACGAACGCGCATACACAATGGTTGAAAAGCTCGATCAGCTTCTTGCCGGAAGCGACACATGGGTTTATGATTACGGCGGAGGAGACAACATTGAAAGCAACTTTGATAATGACGAATATGTAGATATCTCCAAGGGCAGATCGCTCTTTAATATCAATAATATCGCATATCTTTACATCCTTCGTGACGTTGATGTTGACTTCGGTATTCTTCCTTATCCGAAGCTTGATGCAAACCAGGACGGTTACTACACCAACGACTGGTCCGGTCTCATGTGCGTTCCGAAGACAGTTGGCAACACCGATATGGTCGGCAAGGTTATTGAGCTTCTTTCCTATTATAGCGGCGATACCGTTAAGTATGCATACTATGAGATCATGCTCGGCGAAAAGCTCACCCGTGACCCTGACTCAAAGGAAATGCTCGATCTCATCTTCGACGGCGTGTCCTATGATGCAGGTGTTAACTACTTCGGCTTCAGCGATATGAACAAGCTGTTCTATACACCGACTCACCTTATCATGAACGGTCAGGGCTCCGGTGCATTCTC
>JAZNFB010000309.1:0-3347 GCA_045588895.1 Candidatus Flemingiibacterium sp. | reverse complement strand
AAGGCTTCTGCTTCATATTCGCGAAGCGAATGCTTCATTAATTTTCCCCCGCCATTTTGCCGTCTGACCTTGAAAAACGCCGCAAACTGTGATATAACAAATTTAACGTAGGCGTCAAATAACAGAAAGGCGGTATAGTTGAACAATAGCCTTTTTGTGAAATCGACGGTCGAACCATTTGTTTTTTTAGGAGTATGGATATGTCTCAAAAAGCTATAAAGCAAGCAAATCTTTCTGTGGATTTTGCGGATATTATGGGAAAAATCAAACCCATGCACGGGGTTGGTCAACCACCGAGAACGGAACTTAACGATGCTTTGTTTCAGTACTTAACACGCGCGGGCGTTCCGTATTCGCGCTTGCACGATGTGGGCGGCTGGATGGGCGGAGGATTGTTTGTGGATATTCCTAATCTTTTTCGCGATTTTGACGCTGACGAGAACGACCCTGCCTCTTATGATTTCGCATTTACCGATAAGATTATTGAGGGGCTTATAAAGGCGAAGTGCGAGCCCTATTTCCGCCTCGGTGTTTCGATAGAAAACGAGCATATGCTCAAATCATATCGTATTTTTCCGCCCAAGGATTTTAAAAAGTGGGCGCGCATTTGCGAGCACGTTATTCGCCACTACAACGAAGGCTGGGCAGACGGCTATCATTACGGCATCACATATTGGGAAATATGGAACGAGCCGGATGACTGCTATAAAGAACAGACCTCGGCTATGTGGAAAGGAACTCCGGAGGAGTTCTTTGAGCTTTATTCGGTTACGGCGAAGCACCTCAAGGCGTGCTTCGGTGATAACATCAAGGTTGGCGGTTATGGTCATTGCGGCGTATATGAATTTCAGCAGGACAAGGATCTTAATGGAATTGGGCATGAGCCCACTCGCATATACGAATTCGTGATTACCTTTATGCACAATTTCCTCAATTATCAAAAGCAAACCGAAGCGCCCATCGATTTCTTCTCCTGGCACGTTTACGATAACTGCCATGAAACGACCGAGGAAGACTTTCTGATCATTGCACAGCACGCTGACTATATACGCCGTGTGCTTGACCGCTATGGATATACCGCGACGGAGCATCATCTGAACGAGTGGAACCTCTGGACTGACAGTAAGCACCGCAAGGCGCCGAGAGCAGCTGCAAAAACGCTCGGATTTATGCTGATGATGCAAAACACCTCGACAGACATTATGTGTATCTACGATGCCGAAATCGCGTATAGCAGTTATGGTCCCCTGTTCAATCCCGATACGTCCTATCCTTATCCCGCTTACTACACGCTGATGATGTTTGATTCGCTGTATCGGCTTGAAAATGCCGTTTATACAAAATGCGATGATAAATACGTGTTTGTGCAGGCGGCAGTCAATGGCAAAAAAGCGTCAATTGTTATTGCAAACGTAAACCAAGAGCCGGTAAAGTTGAACATCGACGTTAAAAATTTTCCGATAAACGAAGCGCAGATCCTTCGTATAGACGAGGAAAACACTTATACGCTCACCGGTGAAACGCTTGATGCCGGAAATTTAATGCTTGCTGAAAACTCTTGTGTGGAAATAAAGCTTTTCAATTTCTCGTAATATTTTAATCAAGTTGAGACGTCTGAAGAGGACATCCTTTTTGTCAACTCAACTCAAAAAATTAAGCAACCCGATCGGGTTGCTTGATTTTTTATCCAATTCGAAGGATCGGTATGTGATCACGCCCTTTGGGCGTGTATGTAATCTGCGCCCCGCGCAGTATGGCATCACGCGTTAGCGTGTATTCCCCCGGATCCTTCGGCTTGATAATAATGCAAAAGCAGCGGTAAAAATTAAAAGCCTTCTCCCACGGGAGAAGGCTTTTATGCCTTGTGAAATTCAGTCGTTTTTGACGTGAACGTCCAGCTGATTGAAGGGGATCTCGATACCTTCCTTGTCGAAAGCGGTCTTGACAGCCTCGATAATATCGAAGTTGACCGTCCAATAGTCGCCGCTGTTGACCCATACTCGAGTGATAATGTCAATGCTGCTTGCGCCGTGAGCGCCAACACGTACAAAGATGGGCTGATCCTTGAGTACGAGCTCGTGTGCGTTGCAGATATCGGTGATGATCTTCTTTGCCTTTTCAAAGTCGTCCCCGTAGCCGATAGAGAATGTAAAGTCTACTCGGCGAGTGTTCTTTTCGGAGTAGTTGACGATAGTGCCGGCAGAGAGAGCTCCGTTGGGGAGGTAAACCACCTTGTTGTCGCCCGTTCGAATGCGGGTGCAGGTGATGTGAATGTCTTCAACAAAGCCGCTTTGTCCTTGCGCCTCTATGAAGTCATCAACTTTGAAGGGGCGAGTGATTATAATGATAACGCCGCCCGCAAGGTTAGAAGCCGCTCCGTTAACGGCAAGACCGATACATACGCCAAAGGAGGTTATGAGCGCGGCAAGTCCGGAGGTGTCAATTCCCAAGTAGCCAACAAGGCAGATGGCAACGACTATCTTCAGGCCAAGCTTGAAAATGTAAGCCAAAACCTTTGCGAGGGTCTTATCCAATTTGCCTTTCTCGGGAGATCTTTCGATCTTCTTTCCTATAAAGTTAATTACCTTAAAAGAAATAATGAGAAGAACGAGGGCGATAAGCAGCTTGACGCCTGTGTTGAGACACCAGTTTGCAATAGTGTTTAAGATTTCATTCCAATCCATTTTTCTAAACTCCTTTTTTGTTTTATGGGATATAATTCATTGTATCATCTCAGAATAACAAAGTCAAGTATTGTGCCGATAGTTTTGTATTCCGCAAAAAAAAACGGTGGTTTTATAAAATCTATCGTTGAGATCAATCTCCGCCCCTTGCCGAAAAAGTTGACACCCCGCCGCATTTATGCTATACTGAAGCCCGCGAAAGGATGTGGAGATATGAAGCTTTCAAAAAACTACTTGCCTATCGGTATAGCTTGCGTAATATCGGCGATTTTGAGTAACGTATCCGGCATTTCGGTAATTGTGCCGTATTTGGCTTTTTGCCTGTGCTCGTTTATTGTTGGTCTAAAGGGCAAAAAAGCTTTCGGAATAATTATTATTTTACTGATTGGACTTGTTGGCTTGCCTGTGCTTGAATTTGTTTGTTCAATGCTTACCGCACCGCTTGCAACAACGTTACTTTTCAGTGTTTTGATCCTGCTTGTGCAGACCTGTGTATATTTCGGTCTATTTATACTTGTTAATTCTTTGATGAGAAAAGAAAAATTTTCTTTCTCATTGACCACCGGTGTATTGACGATTTCTTGCATTGCAGTATATTCTGTGATTGAAGGATCACAAGCATTTGCGTTTTTCAATGCAACGAATCAGGCTGCCCGGCAAGGC
>JAZNFB010000308.1:0-9224 GCA_045588895.1 Candidatus Flemingiibacterium sp. | reverse complement strand
GAAGTAACGCCGACGATGTACGGCGACTATATCGGAACTCACCTTGTCCCCCTCGCATACGGCTTTGACTATACAAGAGCCGTTATCGACATTGCCTGCGGCAAGGCTGTGAAGCTTGCAGATACTCTGCCGAAAATGCGTGCGATTGTAAGCTTTGAATATAACCCCGAAACAGGCTCACGCGGCAAACACACGGTTTTGAGCGAACAAATCAAGGAGTTTGGCGGCTGTCTCAAGTTCCGTACCACGAAAAAAGCTCCGTATTTCAACGAGAGCGATACAGTCCTCGCCCTGAACAGCGAATATACCGCATTCTGGTGTGCGCTTAAGGTGATCGGCGCAAAACGTGTACACATTCCTTATTTTGCTTCATCGGTCTGGACAAGGATCGCAGACGAGCTCGGCGCTGAGTGTGTATATTATCACATAGACAAGAATTTCCTCCCCGTGGATATCGACGAAAAAGAGGGCGACGCAGTATTCTTTATCAATTATCACGGTCTTTGTGCCGGATATATAAAGAACGCTCCATTCAAGAAAAAAATCGTTGATAACGCAATGGCATTTTTCGAGCCTGCATCCACGGCGGAAAATACGTACACGATTTACAGTGCACGAAAGTTCTTTGCCGTACCCGACGGCGCATACCTTATTTCGGACACTCCGTTTAGAAACGTCCCGAAGCTTGAAGCTGATGTTTCATATAAACGCACGAGAATGTTATTCCATGCGCTCGAGCTCGGACAAGGCGCGGCATATAAAGAATCGCAGACTAACGAGCAGGAGCTTGTCTCATCACGAAAAGCGATGTCCTCTTTAACAAAAACGCTCCTCGCTTCAGTAAGCTACGAGGACGAAAAACAAGCAAGACAGCGAAACTTTAATATACTTCATAACTCATTGGCACAGCACAATTTGCTTTCCATCGACCGTGGCGACAATTTTGCACCGCAGTTTTACCCGTTGCTGGTATCTGAGGATATTCGCAGTCGCCTCGTCGAGAAGAAAATATATATCCCCTTAATGTGGAGAGGAACACTTTCCGCGGAATTTGACGGCCTTGCCGAGAAAACATTTTCCGAGAGATTGCTTCCGCTCCCGATTGAGCCTGAATATTCCGAGTCTGACATGGAATATCTGGCAAAAACGGTCATCGCCCTTTTAACTTAAGGCTGACCGCCGGACTCGTTGCAGTCTAAAAGAATTCGACTCGTTGCAGACGGATGACAAAATCATTATTAAGGAGTTTAAAGTTATGCCAATTGTATTTACTTATATTCTCATAATGCTTGCGGCTATCTTCGTTTGGTTTTTAGCCTTCAAGCGCCCGATTTATGAGGGTATTCTGATAAGCTTTATCATTTTACTTACTGTAACCGGTACATGGTCGAATGTGTTCGTGTATATCGACGACGCACTCGGGACCTCGCTTCTCTATTCTATGATGGCGTTCTGTGCTATGTCGCAGATACTCACCAAAACAAAAGTTATCGACAACTGTGTTATGATCATTATCGCACTTCTCGGACGTATCCCCGGCGGTGCAGGCTATGCTTCTATTGCAGCCAGCAGCTTTATGGGTGCACTTTCGGGAAGCGGCCCCGGTAACGTTATGGCAACGGGTACTATCACAATCCCCTCAATGATCAAATCCGGATTTCCGCCGGAGCTTGCCGCAAACGTCGAAAGTACATCAAGCTACCTCGGAAACATGATTCCGCCATCTTCAAACATCGTTGCGGCTCTCGGTGCGCTTAATGCGTATTATCTTGCTGTCGGCGGTGAGAATGCGGTAGAGGTCTCGACCGGTACATTCTGGATCGTTTGCTGGGGTGTTTCACTCTGGTTCATTCTTTCGAGATTTGTTCAGCTCTTTGTTTTCTGCAAATATTATAAGATCAAGGGTATGGCTAAAGAGGATGTTCCCAGCCTTAAAGAAACTATCAAGAATGGCTGGAGCGGTCTACTCCTCCCTGTTGTTATTCTGTTCCCCTTCATTTTTGACGCAGTATGCAATGCAGGCTTCCTTACCGACCGTCTCGGTGCAACCGGCGCAGGCTATTTCTCAAAATCGCTTCTTATCTTCACGGCAGGTGTCACCACTATATTCGGTATCTTAATCTCCAAGAACAGAAAGCAGATGACACTGACCGAAATCATTTCGAGCTTTGCAGGCAGTGCAAAAGGACTCGTTCCCACCGTTGCAACCTGTATTCTCGGTTATATGATCGGCGCAATGTTCACTGATCTTAACGTCGCGGCAGACCTTAAGGCAGTGTTTGAGGCGATGGACTTTAATTTAGTAACGCTCGCATTAGTCATTCCGCTTTTAACCTGCTTTATTTCAATGGTTATCCCCGGCTCGTCTATCGTTGTCATGTTCGGTGAAGTTTTCATCGCAATCTTTGCAGCAGCAGGCGCAAATCCTATTCTTGTTGCGGCAATGCTTCCCTGCGTTTGCGGAGTTATGTGCGGAATCACACCGCCGTTTGCTCTCGGTATGTATGCAGGTATGTCCATTGCAAAATCGGATTTCACGAAAACGCTTAAGAATGACCTTTGGTGGGTTGCCGTACAGTATGTGCTTGAAGTTATCGTACTGCTCGGCGTACTTCCCGTTTTAGGTCTGTAAGGAGGTTCGCGCTATGAAAAACTTCAGAAAAGAATTAGCTTATTATCTTTCCTACATATACGGCACAGGTATCGCAGTGTCACTTTTCATCGGTGCACTTTCCTTCCTCGGATACGTCGCTGCAATAATCGTCGGCGGCGATACTGCGGCAGAGATTTGTACATTCATTTACAAGCAGGTTTATCCCGTTATCATATACATCTCCTCTCTCTCCGTTCTTCTCGGACTTGTTAAGATGTATTTAGCCGGCGAAAAATCGCTTGTTCCGCCCAAAAAGAAGAAACAGTAATTAAAAGGGGACCTACGAATCATGCGAAAATTCCAACTTTTCATAAAACGTGCTTTTGACTTGACTGTCTCGATCATCATGCTTCTCTTTATGATCATTATCCCGATCATGATAGTGATCCCGTTAGTCATCAAGCTGACCTCAAAGGGACCTGCTGTATTCACGCAAGAGCGAGTTGGTAAGGACGGGAAGATTTTTAAGATCTATAAGTTCAGAACCATGCTCATTGCCGAGGAGAGATTCGCACCTGACGGCAGACCGCTTGAGCCCAAGGAAAGCATAACGGGTGTTGGACGCTTTCTTCGGAAAACCAGCCTTGATGAGCTTATGCAGATATTCAACGTTATCAACGGCACGATGAGCTTTGTAGGTCCCCGTCCCACTTTACCCTATCAGGTTGAAAATTACAGTGAACGCCAAAGAACACGTCTCAATATGCGTCCCGGAGTGACCGGTTGGGCGCAGGTTAACGGAAGAAATGATCTCGGCTGGAGCGAAAAAATTGAATATGACCTCGAATACATAGAAAAATTCAGCCTTTGGTTTGATATTAAAATTTTATTCAAAACCGTTGCCGTGGTTTTAAAACAGGACGGCATTGCGTTCACAAAGGACGATGCAATAAATGCAAAGTCTCCGCAATCACAACAGGAAAAAGAACCCGAGACAATCGAAAAATAATTTTTGGGAGATAACACACAATGAAAGCACTTGTACTTTGCGGGGGCGTTCCGCAGATCGAACTTATAAACAACCTCAAGGCTCGCGGTGTATTCACGATTCTTGCCGACATGAACGACAAGGTTGCCGCAAAAGCATATGCAGATAAATTCTATAAGGTGTCTGTTCTTGATGTGGATGCCGTGAGACAGGTTGCCATCGACGAGGGGGTTGACTTTCTTATAACAGTTTGTGCCGATCAGGTCCTTCAGGTTGTCGCGCAGATTGCCGAGGAGTTAGGGCTTCCGTGGTATATCGATTACGAAACCGCCGAGAATGTTTCCAAGAAATCTTATATGAAGAAGATCTTCTGGGAAAACGGTGTTCCGACAACTAAATATGTCATTCTCGATAAGTTTGACGCTGAAAAAATTGCCCATTTGCGTTACCCCATCATTGTAAAGCCGGTTGATGCGTACAGCTCACGCGGTGTCTGCAAGGTTCAAAACATAGACGAGCTTCGTGCCGCACTTGACGTCGCAATCGAGATCAGCCGTACAAAGACCGCTATCGTTGAGGAATTTGCCGAGGGCGACGAGATCAGCGTTGACGTTTACGTTGAAGAAGGAAAGGCACACGTGCTTTGTCTGACAAATATCTATAAGATCGGCGAGGACGGCAAGTTTATCATCAACAGAAGCCGCATCCCTGCTGATGTATCGCCCGAAATTGCAGACAAGATTTCCGATACCGTACAGAAAATTGCCGATGCCTTCGGTCTTAAAAACAATCCCATGCTTGTACAGCTCATCAGCGACGGCGAGAATATATCAGTCATCGAGTTCTGCGCACGTACGGGCGGCGGCATCAAGTTTCAGATGATAAAGAGAGTCTCCGGCTTTGACGTGGTTGATGCAGTTGTTGCGCTGACTCTCGGCGAAAAGCCTCATGTCGGAAATATAAAGAAGCTTGACACCCTCATTCTCAATGAATTTGTTTATACGTACCCGGGTGAGCTTAAAGCTCTCGAGGGCTTCGACGAGTTGCTTAATGAAGGCATTATTGCCACATATTCCGCCTTCAAAACTCCCGGCACGAGGTTTACCCAGATAAACAGCAGCGGTGACCGCGTGGCATTCTTCAGCATCGAAGCTGACACAGTTGAAGAATTGAAGCGCAAGCACAGAATCGCAAATGAACGTATACGTGCGATAAGTACAGAAGGCAAGGATATCATCCGCCATGACCTTATCGCAAAATATGACGCATAAAGGATTGATGATATGAACGTAGTATTCCTCTCAATAAGTCCGATCGCAAATGCGGCAGGTCACAGCATTTCTCTCGATCTGCTCCATGAGTTCCAAAAAAACGGTCACAACGTATATATCGTTTGCGGACTTGAGCGCAAGGAAAACCTTGAAACAAGTCTCACAGAGGAAGCCGGCTGTAAGGTGCTCCGCGTAAAGATCGGCAATAACAAGAAAGCCAATTTGATTGAAAAGGGCATCACAACAGTCATGCTCCCGTCAATCTATAAAAAGGCAATCAAAAAATATTTTTCCGATGTCAAATTTGACTTGATACTCTATCCGACTCCACCGGTAACCCATTTTGAAACGGTAAAATTTATCAAAAAGCGTGACAATGCCAAAGCCTACCTCATGCTAAAGGATATCTTCCCTCAAAATGCGGTGGATATCGGTATGATGACAAAATCGGGCGTTAAGGGTATACTTTATAAGTACTTCCGAAAAAAGGAAAAAAAGCTTTATGCAATATCGGATAGAATCGGATGTATGTCGCAGGCAAATGTTGATTATGTCCTCAAACATAACCCGGAAATTTCACCCGACAAGGTTGGAATTTGTCCTAACGCAATCGAGATCCAAGATGTTCGTATCTCCGATGACGAAAAGATAGCTGTGCGCGAAAAATACGGCATACCGCTTGACAAAAAGGTTTTCATTTACGGGGGAAATCTTGGAAGACCGCAGGGTATACCGTTCATTATCGAATGTCACAAAGCGCAGATAAACAACCCGGATGCATATTTCCTCATCGTCGGCAACGGCACCGAATACGGAAAGCTCGATGCCTTTATTTCCGGTATAGATGCATCAAATATAAAGCTTATGAAGAAGCTACCGAAAGAAGATTATGACCAAATAGTTGCCGCGTGTGACGTTGGTATGATCTTCCTCGATCACCGCTTTACAATCCCGAATTTTCCAAGCCGTCTGCTCGCATATATGCAGGCCGGGCTTCCCGTCCTCGCTTGTACCGATCCGAATACAGATATCGGCAAGGTTATCGTCCGCGGCGGATTTGGATGGTGGTGTGAGAGCAATGACGTTGAAGGCTTTAGTTCTGCCGTGAATGCCGCACTTGCCGCAGACTTGAAAGCGTGCGGTGAAAATGGGTATGACTATCTTGAAAAGCACTACACGTCAAAGACTGTATATGAAATAATAATTTCTGAAATCAAAGACAAGCATCAGTGACGATAACACCGATGTTTTGTCGGAAATGTGGGATATTATGAGAATCGTCGTAAATGACATCGCCGCATCAAAGGGCGGTGCGCTGACCGTTTTAAAGGATTTTTACAACTGTGTCAGAGAGAATGACACGGAGAATGAATGGATTTTTCTCCTTGGCGATAAGCTGCTTGAGGAAACAGACAATATAAAAATTATAACGCTTCCAAAAATCAAGTCAAGCCGTTCAAAAAAGCTTATGTTTGATCTTTTTAACGGCAAGAAGTTTATAAAATCGCTTGATCCCGACGTTGTTTTCTCTCTGCAGAATACGGTCACATTCGGGCTTGACCTGCCGCAGATACTCTATATCCACCAATCCATTCCCTTTCAGAAAATCAAAAAATTCTCGTTTTTCAAAGGCTCTGAACGCTCCCTTGCAATAATTCAGCACCTTATCGGCAGAGTTATAAAAAAATCCGCAAGGACTGCAGATAAGGTTATCGTTCAGACAATGTGGATGAAGGAAGCAGTTTGTAAGCAGTGTAGACTGCCCGAGGAAAAGGTGCTCCAGATTCCGCCGGCTGTTGCTGATATTTCGGCTTATAATACGTCACACGAATTTAACAAAAACAGTTTCTTTTATCCGACAGCGCCGGCAATTTATAAAAACAACGGTGCAATTTACAAAGCGTGTGAAATGCTTGATGCGAAGAACCTTGACTATGACGTAACGCTGACACTCCCTGAGAGTACAGAAAAGAAAAACATACATTTCGTCGGCAGACTGCCATACGGCGAGGTTATCGAAATGTATGCAAGGAGTACTCTGATCTTTCCATCATATATAGAAACCTTTGGCTTTCCCATGGCAGAGGCACGCAAGGTCGGAACGCTTGTCCTCGCTTCGGATTGTCCGTTCTCACGCGAGGTTCTCGAAAACTACGAAAACGCTTACTTTTTTGATCCCTTCAAGCCGGAAGAGTTGGCATCGCTTATGGAGCGTGTCATTTCCGGTGATATACTAAAGAAAGAAACGCTGACCGTGCAAAAGAATGATCAAAACGGTTGGCTGACAATAATGAACGAAGTCATCAATCTAAAACACAACAATTAATTCCCGAGGTATCTTTCAAAAATGCGAACTTCAAAATATTTTACAGACGGCGTAATACTTGTTCTTTCAATCTGTGTTGTCCTCTCGTTTTTATTTCAGATATTCAAAATAAATACGCCGGTCAATATGATATATATTGCATCGCTGCTGCTTGTTCTTGGTTGCTATTCATTCAGCGGCTGCCTCAATAAAATCACGCTGTGTCTTGGTCTTATAATACTCTTTTCCTCAATAGTTTACGGCTTCAACCTCAGCAATATGGACTATTATACGCACGCGCTCATAACGCTTTGTATATTCATTTGCATTGAAGTGAGCGCGTATGTTAAAATAAAGATACATACCTTTAAAATAATTGCCAATATGTTCTTGGTAACCACAATAATTTTATTGCTCGCATATTATTTCGGTCCGCTTAAGTCAACCTATTTTGATTACAGCATCGGTTCTGTCTCGCTTAACTTCAAAAATCCCAACGCTGCGGGACTCTGGCTCACCTGCCTTTTTATAATGGTCTTATATTCTTCGTTTTTGTTCACCTCCTTTAAGCGTGTGCTATTTATCGGTGTCGCCGTCGGAATACTGCCCATTGTATTGGCAACTCAGTCGCGTAATTCATTTTTGGCTTGTATCTTTTTTGCGCTTGGAATCATTGCAATAAAGGTCTTCAATGTAAAAAGAGTTCCCAACTGGATCTTGCTTGTGCTGACAGTGCTGCCGCTTATAGTCTTTGTTTTCTATATGTTCGTAATAATTAATAATTTGGATTTCTGGGAAGATGTATTTGCTTTGGAAGGAATCAATAAGGGACTCACAACACGCGTTGGGGTTTGGCAAAATGTTATTGATAACTTTGGTGAATGCTTCTTAGTCGGAAATTATTACAAATATTACGATACTCAAATGCACAATTCCCTTCTGACAATTTTCTGCCGTTTTGGCGCACCTGCAACGATCTTGGCCTGCGTTTTGATGTATCAGGCGTTAAAAAAGCTTCAGGAAAATTCGTCGCTTTACGCGGCAATCAGTCTTGCTGCCATATACTTCACAGGCTGCTTTGAGGCGTCTGTTTTCGTTGGAATAGCGGGTATGTACCTGATGCTTCTGCTTATACCCGCGTGTGCTTCCGCCGAAACGGATATACGTCAATAAATAAAACTACCTTGCTTGGAGGTATATGCGTGAAAAAATTTAAAGTCAGTCAGCTTAAAATGGGAGCCGCGATCTCCTATTTCACCATGGCTTTCAACATTGTTGCCGGTCTTTTATATACGCCTTGGATGGTTTCAAAAATCGGGCAGGCGGATTACGGTCTCTATACTCTTGCAAATTCGCTGATTGCAATATTCATGTTGGATTTCGGTCTCGGCTCTGCGGTTTCAAGATATATCTCCAAATACCGCGCAGAGGGCAAAAATGAAGCGATAAGTAATATAATGGGTGTAATTTATAAATTATACATCATTATCGATATCGTGATTCTTGCCGTCCTCGCCGTCGTTTACCTTTTTGTCGGTCAGATATACACGGGCCTGACTGCAGATGAGCTTGACAAATTCCGCACGCTTTATATCATCGTTGCATCATATCAGATAATCGCATTTCCCTTCGCACCTCTCGACGGAATACTCAATGCATATGAAAAATTCACTCAGCTGAAATTATGCAGTCTCTTATACCGTATACTTTCTGTCGTGCTTGTCGTTGGTGTCCTGCTTTTTTCATCCGACGTAAGAATCGTTATCGCAACAAACGTCACGGCGCACCTGATAACCGTCCTGACGAAATTTATACTTACCCAAAAATACGTCCCCCTCAAGGTCAACTTCAAAGCAGGCGGACGTGACCTTTATAAAAGCTTATTTTCCTTCACAGCATGGACAACCGTTATCAGCATCATGCAGAGATTTACGCATAGCTTTGCACCGTCTGTGCTCGGAATGGTTGCAAACGCGCATGAAATCGCACTCTATGCTCCTGCAGTTACGCTTGAGGGATATTTCTATACGCTCGGAATGTCGGTCAATGGACTCTTTTTGCCGCGTG
>JAZNFB010000307.1:0-9648 GCA_045588895.1 Candidatus Flemingiibacterium sp. | reverse complement strand
AAGCGGAAAAAATGAAAAAAGCGACAAAGTTACGCAGTATCGTGCATGGCTTTTTCCCGAACCTATATGATATAATTAGTATAACACCAAATGACAGAATTGTCAAATTATTTTTTGGAGGTATTTATCATGAAAACACTTTTCGTCGGAGACATCTGCCCCACTGATATTACACGTGAAGGCTACGCAGCAGGCGACACCGCCGCTCTCTTTTCGGACACCGTAACACTCTTTAACGAGAGCGAATTCACCTTCGCAAACCTCGAGTGCGCGATCACCGATTCGGACGGCGCAATCAAGAAGTTCGGCCCTAACCTCAAAGCTCCCGTAAACACCGCAAAGGTTCTCGCTGACCTTAAAGTGACCGTTGCCGGAATCAGCAACAACCACGTGTTCGACTTTGGAAGAAAAGGTGCACTCGACACGATCGACGCGCTCACTGCCGCAGGTGTCGGTTACACAGGATTTGGCAACAACTATGAGGATTCCCGCCGCAACTTCGTTTTCGAAAAGGACGGCGAAAAGATCTGCGTGATCGCTGTTTGCGAGCACGAATATTCATATGCGCTTGACGACAGAATGGGCTCACGTCCCTTTGATGAGTTTGAAACCATCGAGGATATCCGTGCGGCTAAGGAGACGGCTGACCGTGTAATCGTTGCATACCACGGCGGCAAGGAGCTTTGCGAATATCCCTCTCCACGTCTGATGCGTGCTTGCCGTGCGATGGCGAGAGCAGGTGCTGACCTTATTCTCACCCAGCACAGCCACTGTATCGGTGTTTATGAAAACTACAACGGCTCACATATTCTCTACGGTCAGGGCAACTTCAACTTTGTCGGACTTTATGATGAGGAAATGTGGAAGACCGGTCTTGCGGTGTAATATGATACCAAAGCAAACGAGGTTGAATTTGTACCGATCCGTGTTAAGGACGACGGAATCCGCCTTGCGACAGGGGATGACAAGGACGCAATCCTTGCAGCATTTGCAAAGCGCAGTGAGTCCCTTGCCGACGGTACATGGCGTGACGGCTGGCACAAGTTCTGCGTTGACAACTATGAAAACTATCATGACCGTGTAAAATATGCACACCGTGACGGCGCAACCGAGCGTGACAACGGTATGTTCGCACATTATCTTGACTGTGAGGCACACACCGACGTATGGCGTGAGCTCTTCACCACCTATAATCAGACAAACGAAAAAGACTGATATTTTCGAGGTAAAACGCTATGCCCGATTACAGAAAAGAAATCAATAAATTTTCGCTCGATGATTTCAAAAATCCGCCGATAATCAACGCTCCCATTTTCTCATGGGTCTGGAATGCCCCAGTATCACACGAAGAAACCGACCGTCAGCTTGAGGAAATGCAGAGACTCGGAATAAAGTTTTTCTATATCATCCCCGAGCCGAAAAGCTTCCGTCCGATAACGATACCGACCCTGCTTGAGCCTGATTATCTGACAAAGCCGTATTTTGAGGAATACAAATATGCAATCGACAGAGCAAAAGAGCTTGGTATGTGTGCTTGGATGTATGACGAGGGCGGATGGCCGTCGGGCGGTGCTTGCGGACGTGTAATGTTAAAGGATCCCGATTTTGCAAGGCGTTCACTTGCCGCTCGCACGGTAACGCTAAAAGCAAACAAGGAATACACTCCGCAGGCGATGCAATGGCGGCATTTGTAAACGGTGACACAATGGTAAAGCCCGGCGACAGCTTTGCGGCAGAAACCGAGCTCACCGAATACTATATCGCAAACCTCGCCTATACCGAAATGTGGCGTGCTCATGCAGAGCTTCCGGACGTCACTTTAAAGGGCGCGATCGACACCTTCATCGAGCTGACACATGAGGGATATAAGCCGTATCTTAAGGAACATTTCGGCAACACCGTAAGCGCAGTGTTCAACGACGAGCCATCTGCACCGAGAAAAATCATGCGTGAGGATCTCGCCGAAAGATATGAGCAGAAAACAGGACGCTCAATCCTTCCGTATTTACCCTATCTTGCAGGAGATGTTGAAATTCCCGAGTCTGCAGCGGATGCCGTTTGCGATTGGTACGATTTCATAAGTGAGGAATTTTGCGGTAATTTCCTGCGTGCCGAGCGTGAATGGTGCCGCAAAAAACGGGCTTCTCTTTACGGGGCACGTGGACATTGACGACACTCCCAACAGCCCCATAAGAGGCGGTAACTTCCACGTGATGCGCGCACTTCGCTGCTTCGACATTCCCGGCATTGACGTTATCTGGAGACAGATCTTCCCCTGCGAAAAGCAGATGTCGGGCGATTATGAGATCGGCACAAATCATTTCTTCCCGCGCTTTGCCGCATCTGCCGCCGCACAGGTTGGAAGCAGGTACGCAATGACCGAATCATTTGGCGTTTACGGAATGGGACTTACCTTCGACCAGATGCGCTGGGTGCTCACTTTCCAGGCTATACGCGGCATAAATATCTTCAACCTCATGCTCATTCCTTACGGACGCACGGGATGGCTCATGACGGGTGAGCTGCCGGCTCTTTGTGAGCATCAGGCTTGTTATTCCGATTTTGGTGTGTTCAATTCCTACCTTGAGAGACTTTCGTATGTTGCCTCTCTCGGTGAGCGTGTCTGTGATGTTGCGCTTTATTATCCTATACGTGATTTCTGGCGCAGGGGAAAGCACGCCGAAAAGGCAGAGGAGATATTCAACAATCACGGCTTCGCTCTTGAATCGGCACATATAAGTTTTGACGTTATTGACGATGATATCATCCGTACAGCCGATATTTCCGATACAGTCAAAATCGGAACGGCACGCTATAAAACGGTCATCATCGACACCGCCTTTGACATTCCCGAGGACGTGATGAAACGACTCGAGGACTTCCGTGCGGCAGGCGGAAAGGTTATAACAGCCGACGAGATAAGCACTCTCGCTTCACCTGTGAAATTTATCGAGGGCGGCGAGAAGATAATGGTTATGGAAAGACGTTTTGATGGCGGCAGTATGCTTCTTGTCAGCAACGAAAATCTGACTGCGGCAAACGTGAACATCGACGCTTGCGGTAAGCGCTATAAGCTTTTAAATCTGACCGACGGGAGCGTTACAGACTGCACGGACACCGTTTCGCTTCATCTGGAATCCGGTGAGCTTGCCGCACTGATTGACAGCCACGATGCTTTAGAGCTTTCTGAGTCAACCGGCTATGTGTATGAAATCAGAATTGCAGATTTCACATTCCGCCGTGAAAAACGTATGCGCATCGGCAAAATGACATTCGAGGAAGAACACTTTGATGAAAAGTCAAAGCCTATAGCGCTCGGAGACTGGCGCAATACGGTCGGCGAGGACTATTCGGGAAGCTGCATTTACACAACGACCTTTGAGTGTCCCGGGACGGACAAGCTGTTGATCGATCTCGGCAAGGTGTGTTATACAGCCGAGGTGTTTGTGAACGGAATATCACAGGGTGTTCGCGTAATGCCTCCGTATACCTTCAAGGTAACAACGCCGTTCAAGGAAACTAACACACTCGAAATCCGAGTAACCAACACTTCCGCAAACGAATATTTCTTCACAAAATCGTTTGATAAATGGCAGAATTGGCAGATGAGTCCGTATCCGCCGATTTCACGTGAATTTGATAAGGATTCATTAAGAAGCGGACTCTTCGGTCCCGTAAAGTTTAAATATTGAGGTGTAAAATGACATTTCTTCTTTTAGCGGTTATTTATATAACCTTTATCTGCATCGGCGTTCCCGAGTCTCTTTTCGGTGCGGCTATGGAAGCCATCGGAAAGGATTTTGTGCTCGGTGAAACGGCAAACCTTGTTTCAACGCTCGTTACAACGATAGTTTACGGCTGTACTGCTCTTGCAAGTGTATTGGCAGCACGTGTCATCAATAAGCTTGGCACATACGCCGTCACAGCAATAAGCGTCCTTTTAATGGCGTTCACCCTGCTCGGCTTCTCATTTGCGCCAAACATTATCGTTATGTACCTTTTAGCGATTCCGCTCGGAGTCGGCTCAGGTGCAATCAATGCAAGCCTTAACAACTATATCGCACTTCACTTCTCTGCAAAGCATATGAATTTCCTACATTGCTTCTACGGCGCAGGAACGATCATAAGCCTCGAATTTATGTCACGTATGCTTGCGAATGACGACTGGCGCGGCGGTTACCGTGCGGCATTCATGCTCCAGATGGGAATCGCGGCAATTATGATCATCTCACTTCCCCTTTGGAAGAAAAAGAGTGACAAATCGGCTGTTATCGAGGAGGATTTTACCCCACGTACCCTTTCGGTAATCGAAATGGTCAAAAATTCCGGAATCAGAACCGCATGGATACTTTGTATTTCAACCAATGCGATTGAAGCACTCTGCGGCGTACTCGGCGCGAAATATCTCATCCATGCTCACGGAATGACAGATGCCGACAGTGCAAATGCGCTTATGTTCTATTTCATCGGAATGACGCTCGGACGCTTCCTCTCCGGCGTATTTGCAGATAAGCTCGGCTCGTGGAGAATAATCCGAATCTGCATCGCCGTGCTTACCGTTGCGGTGGCTGCGCTCCTGCTTCCGATCGGCATCCCGGCAGTATCGATTGCGGCTCTCGCAGTTATCGGTTTTGCAAACGGCCCGATATATCCGAACATCATGAACCTCGCTCCCGATAATTTCGGACGTGAAGTTTCAGGCTCGGTCATCGGAACACAGATGGCAACGGCATATATGGGAGTTATGCTTGCTCCTCCGCTTTTCGGAATCATCGCAGATTGTCACAAGCCTCGCGTTTCTTCCCGTAATGCTTGCGGTGTGGCTTGCGCTCCTGATCATATCAACCGCCCTGCTCATCAAAAAGCTGAAAGCGGCAAATCGTTATAAGTAAAAAATTGAGGGACTGCCTGTTTGGGGCAATCCCTTTTCTATTTAATTAGTGGCAATTACCGCCGGAGCAGCTCGACTTCTTAACGAAAGATTCGCAGTCAACACACTGGCAGACAGTGGGATTTGCTTCATGAGTTGCAATCTTGACGGTGTTAAGTGTACAGTAGTTTTCGTTCTGGCAATGGTATTCGCACTGCTTTACCGAACATTCGATGGAATGATTGGGGGTCTTGTTTTCCATTTCGAGATACCTTCTTTTCATAATATTCAAGCCGAAAATTCAGCTTCGATATTATTCTGCACCGCGCACGCACATTTTAATCAGGTATTAATTTGAAATTTTTGAAAAAAGATACTTTTCACGCAGCATCAACGCCGCACCATCAGAAGCATTGCGACACATCTCATAAGTCTCGATGACAATCCTCGGTGTACGATCTCCGAGACTGCCGCACAAAGCCGCCTCAAGCTCCGCCGAAACCGCTTCGCATTCAAGATCAGAGCTGCACGAAATATGTATCATTCCCGGATCAAGAATGTGACAAAGCCCGGTCAATTTCGGGTAAAGCTCGTCTCTCGATTTGATAAACGACGAAATGTCACCTGCACCGCCGTGTGCTCCCGTGTAAAGCCTGCCCGAGTACATTACAGCACCGTCAATATGTTCATTAAGACGTACAAACACCGCCATACCGTTATAACTGAACCTCGTTGCATTCGCAGTGGCATACGCACGGCTTGATACAGTTATAATTTCAGGCTGTGCTCCCGTAAGCTCGGCAATCTGTGAGCTGTAACGCTCCGCCTCTTTTTCGGGAATGACACATCCGATTCCCATAAGCTCACCGCCAAGCAGCTCACCAAAGCGGACAAGCCCACGCGTAAGCAGCTCGTCAAGCGAGTCAGCGGTGTATTCGTCGCAAAGCGAGAGTGATATATCATAAAGCCTTGCACTCATCTCACCGGTAAGATCAAAAATCAGCATACCGCTTGAATTTACAAGCTTACATATGGCAGATTTACGTCCCGGTGCGCCGCTTGTCTCTTTATATTCCGTAACGATACCACAGTCGGAAAGCAGATCAACCGCCTTTCCAACCGTCACAAGACTGAAGCCGGTAATATCGGATATACGTGCGCGGCTCAGTTCACCTGCCTCGGCAACCGCTTCAAAAACCGCCATTATACTGTTGTTCCCGTTTTCCACCGTATCACCTCACGCTTCGGATATAGTAATATTATGATTATACATGAAAAAGAGCTTTTTGTCAATATTTATATCGAACCCACCAAACGGCGAAAAAAGTAAATATTTTTAAAAAATACCTCTCCCCACTTGAAAAAAATTCAAATATGTTATATAATTGAAAATGTAAATCACCAACTTGCAAACGGAGGTATATTTATGCTTGAAAAAATAATCGCTATAATAACAGCGCAGCTCGGCTGTGACGCTGAACTTATAAATGAGGACTCTACACTTTTTGAGGACCTTGGCGCAGATTCGCTCGACCTTGTTGAAATACTTATGGCTGTTGAAGAAAACTTCGGCGTGTCCATCCCCGATGAAGAAATGCCCGAGTTCAGAACAGTTTCCGATATTCTCGCTTATATAGATAATTCACCCGAGGGCACAAATGAATAATAAAACGGGAACACTTGCAAAGCTTGCGCTCCTTGCGGCAACGCTCATCTGGGGAAGCTCGTTTATTATAGTTGAGAACGTAACCGACACACTTCCCACAAATGCGCTGCTCGCCATTCGCTTCATCGCGGCAGCCATTTTGCTTTCACTTATTTTCATAAAACGTCTCAAAAAGCTAAACGGAGCATACATATGGCGTGGTGCTCTGCTCGGCGTTTTACTTTTTCTTGCATATATGACGCAGACTTTCGGAATAAGCTCGCCCGAAAACACACCCGGCAAAAACGCATTTTTAACTGCGGTATACTGCGTGATAGTACCGTTTATGGCGTGGGGATTTTCAAAAAAGCGTCCCGACAGATATAACGTCATCTCGGCGTTCATGTGTATTATCGGAATCGGACTTGTTTCGCTTAACACCGATTTTACAGTAGGTGCAGGCGATATTTTAACCCTTATCGGCGGTGTCTTTTACGCCCTGCACATCATTGCAGTCTCACGCTTTTCAAACGGACGAGATCCGCTTGCTTTAACGGTGGTGCAGTTTGCGTCAAGCGGAATATGTGCGCTGATTCTTTCGCTTGCGACCGAGCTTCAAAGCCTCACCGCCGTAACACCGAATAAGGAGCTCATCCTCGCCGTTGCGTATCTCGCCGTATTCTGCACTGCAATTGCACTGACTCTACAAAATTTCGGTCAAAAATACACCGATCCGTCAACAGCCTCAATTATACTGTCGCTCGAATCGGTGTTCGGAGTTGCTTTTTCGGTATTACTCGGAGTTGAAACGCTCTCACTTAAAATGTATTTCGGCTTTGCACTCATCTTCTTTGCAGTAATAATTTCCGAAACCAAGCTTGCATTTATTTTTAAGAAAAAATGATAATATAACAAAAATCGGGAGCCGTCTTTGTTCAAACACAATGAAGACAGCTCCCCTTTTTATTTATTTTTCTTCTTCGTTTCCGATTGATATCTTCTTATGAACAACAACTTCCTTATCATAGCAGGAGAAGATCTCATTAACGTCAACCTTCTTCGGCTTCGGCGTTACAAGGCTGACAATCGGAACTGCAATAAGTCCGAGCACCATCGCAATCGCACCTGCGTTAATGGGAGACTCAATAAATCCAAGGAACATATTCGAAACGGTCAGTCCAACGCCGATGATAAAGCTTGTCCAAACAGATGCAACCGTAATACGCTTTGAATAAAGACCGTACATAAAAGGAGCGAGGAACGCACCTGCAAGCGCACCCCAGGAAATACCCATAAGCTGTGCGATAAACGTGCTTGCTGACTGATACTGGAAGATCGCAATGCCTGCGGAGAGAATAATGAATATCGCAATGAAAACACGGATACTGAGAAGCTGTTTTTTCTCGCTCATATTCTTTGAAATATTACCCTTGATGAGGTCAAGCGTTATCGTTGAGCTTGAGGTTAAAACGAGACTCGACAGCGTTGACATGGAAGCTGACAAAACAAGAACTATAACAATACCGATAAGAATATCGGGGAGCTTATCGAGCATTGCGGGAATGACCGAGTCAAAAATGAGACCTTTTGCACTGTATTCGAGCTTTTCAGAGCCGGCTGTCAGTCTGCCGAATCCGCCGAGGAAATAGCATCCGCCCGAAACAACGACTGCAAATATCGTTGAGATGATAGTGCCCTGACTGATCGCCTTTTCCGATTTGATGGCATAGAACTTCTGAACCATTTGCGGAAGTCCCCATGTACCGAGCGATGTGAGGACAACAACTCCGAGAAGTCCCATAGGATCAGGACCAAACATCGAGGTGTAAGCTCCGTTCATTCCTGCAGGCGCACCGTCTGTGATTCCCGAAAGCTTGATAACCGCCACAGTAAAACCGCCGTGACCGGAGAGGACCGCAGCAATAACCGCAACAATACCGAAAAGCATAATAATTCCCTGAATGAAATCGTTAAGAGCTGTTGCCATATATCCGCCGACAATAACGTAAACACCGGTGAGCAGTGCCATTACGATAACGCAAATTTCATACGGAATATTGAATGCCATACCGAAAAGTCTTGAAAGGCCGTTATAGACCGATGCGGTATACGGAATAAGGAAAATAAATGTTATAAGCGCCGCGGCAATTTTCAGCTTTTTCGAGCCGTAACGCTTTTCAAAATAGTCGGGCATGGTTGAAGCACCGAGATGATGAGTCATAACACGTGTACGTCTGCCGAGGACGACCCAGGCAAGCAGACTTCCGATTATCGCGTTACCAAGACCGATCCAGGTTGCCGCCATACCGTACTTCCAGCCGAACTGTCCGGCGTAACCGACGAAAACAACAGCGGAGAAATAGGATGTACCGTAAGCGAAAGCCGTCAGCCAAGGACCAACCGAGCGTCCGCCGAGCACGAAGCCGTTAACGTCCGTTGCCTTTTTGCGGCAATATACACCGATACTTACGGTGATAACAAAAAAGATAACGATCATTAGAATTTTTGCAAGCATAAAAAATACCCCTTTCTTTGTCGGAGGGGAGTTAAAATAAAAACGCCCTTCCGCAGCTTTTACTGCAGAGGACGAGAATTCCCGTGTTACCACCTCTGTTCGCCCGAATTTCACAATCCGAGCCTCAACAGGTACAGGCAAAAAACCGATACCCAGCACACATAACGGGTGTGTACCGTCGCCGCCTACTGTGTTTTTCGGAGCGCAGCTCTCGGGAAGTAATATTCGACACTCGCATTGTCGCGCCTCTCACCAACCGGCAACTCTCTGTGACCGCCAAGCACCGTCACGGCAAAACACCGTTTCCCGGTCATAGCTTTTGATACGTGCATACAACACGTTAGTTTATTATATCATGCCTTCCCGTTTTTGTCAAGATGAATTCCACAATTTTTTGGAAATATATGCCGAAAAAGCTCGCCGCGGCGAAAATAGGCAAATTATAGACCTAAATATGACAGATTTAAGATGAACGTAGGGATTGACACCGGCGTTTATATTTGTTATAATGATATTGCTATAGAATTTTATATATAATGGAGGTTTTACCATGTTAAGCTCTAAGTTCAAGCGATTTTTTTGTGTAATGCTGTCATCCATTACAAGTCGGAGGCAAGC
>JAZNFB010000306.1:0-6262 GCA_045588895.1 Candidatus Flemingiibacterium sp. | reverse complement strand
TGTATTCGCGGCCGATGCTGAAGAGCTTCATTTCGCGCTGGTAGTCAAGCTCGATGCCGTATGTAACGTAGTTGTTAAGACCGTCGTTGATTGCAACGAGCATCATCTCACGAACTTCTTTGTAAGTATAGTCGAGCGCACAATCCATGTATCCGATCTCATCATGATGCTTTACACGGAACATATTCGGATTCTTGTAGTAAAAGTCGCCCATGACAGATGTGGGAAGCGCAGTACCGTTTATAGCGGCGGTGAGGTCATGAACGTCATTCATACGGTAAGAAAGCCACGGATTTATGCCGATACTTCTGAACGCCTCGTGCCAAAGACCGATATAGTCAGTGCCGAGCTGCTCTAAAATGTACTGAACGCCCTTCTCGGGGTTAGTTGTGGTAAAGTCAACCTCCTGTCCCCATTTTTCCGTTCTGTAATATTCATCAAGACGGTCCTGAACAACGGCAGAGGGATAGTTGACTGTATCGCCGCCGTAAACATTGATCATATAGTCGGTGACGTGTGTTCCCTCAAATTGAAGCGCAAAATCGATAATGTCCTGAACATCATACTGACTCTGATATGCATAGCTGTAAAAGTTAGTTGAGTCGTGGTTAATGATAACGCCGCCAACCTCATAGTCAGCCTCTTTTTCGGGATCGTATTTGGTTACATGATACTTTATCGCATACGGAGCAAATGCCTTTTCCTCATATTCGGCATAGGTAAGTCCAAGATCATCCCCGTAAGTTCTCGGAGGATCGACCGGCATTTCATCAACGGGAACGAGCGAGAAGTTGTCCATGCAGTAAGGCTGAATGAATCCCGAACGTGTACCGCCGCGGATTGTCATATACGCAAGCTCTTCTTCAAGCTCAACATAATACTCAACCTTGAGCCATTGATCATTCAGATATGCACGGTAGTAATAAGACGGCGTATAGTATGTTCCGTCGCGGTAATTGAACATAACGATGATCTGTGTGATATCGCCCGGCTCCGCACATCTGAAATAACCGGTGAACTTATAGATACCGGGTTCAATAATGGTCGTGGGATGGAATTCAAAGCCTGTGTGACCTTCACCGATATTGTCAGTCTGTAAGTAAGCGCCGTTTTCATCGGAGAACCAGTACATTGACTGTCCGTTAACGTTCCACATACCGAGAGACTGCTTTTCGCGGGTGAAGTTACCCCATTTGAAAACGTCACCCTCAGGGATGGGGTCCGCTATTGAAAGCGGAGCTCCCTCGGGTGCTTCTGCAGCGCTTGCGCCGCCGGTCAAGCTGACAAACAGCGAGGACGTGAGAAGTGCTGCAAGAATCGTTGATATAATTCTCTTTTTCATAATTATCGTATCTCCTTTCAGTGAACGATCTCAACCTTGAAGTTGTCAACGTCGAAGTCCTTATTCTCATCCGCACTCGGACCTCCGCGAAGCTGAACTGCAAATGTCTCATAAACGCTTGCCGTGATGATATGCTCAATATGCTTCCACTCATGAGTTATCGAGTAACGTCCGGGCATACCGTCAAATTCGATCGGATCAACGGTAAGCTCAACGCCTGCAACAGCCAGGGTTCCGAAGTACGGACGGATTCTCATCGAGTCTCCGGAATTGCTTGTTCTGATATCGTAGGATATCTTATAGGTTGTGCCGGGGATTGTTACAAAGCCGCCGTTATAGTAGAGAGGATCGTGGCTTTCAAGGCGTCCTGTTGCGGTAATGTAACCGTTGTCGCCTTCCTTGTTCCAAACAGCAGTACCTTCGCCCCAACCGATTTTCCATGACTTGAGTGCGGTTTCTTCGTCGTCAAAATGACCTGTTGTATAGTGCTCTGCAGGATCAACGAGTTCGATTTCCTTCTTAATAATAACTATGTTGTCAATATCGAAGTCCTTGTTGTCCTCAGCAACCGGTCCGCCCTTGATCTGGATGATAAACTCCTCAGCCTTGGTTGCGGTGTAGGTGTGCTCAACGTGTCTCCACTCGTTGTTTATTGAGTAGCGAACGGGATTAGCATCACTGTAAGGCTCGCTGACGTTAAGTCCTGTACCGCCGGTTGCAATGCTTCCGAGATAGGTACGGATAGTCATTTCCTCGCCCTCTACTGCTGTACGTATATCGTAGGAGATCGTGAATGTATCGCCGATATTGGCAACAAATCCAAGATCAAGCGCCACAGGGTAATGCGATTCGGGACGTTCGCTTACGTTGAGGTAAGAGTTACCGTCCGCATCAGTCTTGCGCGTAACCTTTCCGCCGTTCGAGTAAGCCGGGAACCAGCCTGCAACACCACTGAGTGAATTTTCAAAGTCACTTGCGGTTGTAAGGTTTTCGCCGAAAGGAACATAGTTCTTGTCGTAAATGGTGATATTCTTAAATTCATAATCCTGAACGCATGAGTTTCTCGGAGCACCACAGAGCTTGACTATGAGCTCGGTCGGCTTTTCAACCGTGAACGTAAACTCAATACGCTTCCAATCATTTGTAACATAAGCCGCACCGGTCTTATTTCCGACTATCGCACGCAGCCATGTCACCTCACCGGGAACCGATGCACGAACCATTGCGCTGAATCTGTATTCGCCCTCTGCAATGCTGTAACCGGGCTTATAGGTGAAGCCGAGATTGCTGCTTGTAATATTGCTTGCGGCAAAGTATGTTTCACCGTTCTCGTTTGTCTTAACTTCAAGCGTCTGATCGCCGTATGACCAGTATGGAAGTCTCGAATCCTTCTCACAGCCGGCAACGAGGTTACCCTCTGTAATTTCGGGAAGTGCCGGAAGAAGAATATTGCCGTTTTCATCAACAATGGGCTTGCCGATCGTGTCAGCATCCTCGGTGCTTATTTCTGCGCCGAAGTTGATAAAGTCAAATTCGAGCGAATACGGTGCATCAAGAATCATCTTGAGCTTACGTGCAGGCACCTTTTCGCTTGTCTCTATTATGAATGTTACGGTTTTCCATTCGGGAGTTACCGTAACACTCTCGGCGCCATCCTCGGTCATAAGCTTCATATCGCCGAGATGCGCACTGAGTCCTGCCTTATTGCCGTCGGTAAGCAGTGTTGTGCCTGCCGTTTCGCCATTATTGTACTTGGCGAAATCAATATTGCCGAGGCGAACCTTCGCCGTGAGATAGTATTTACCCGGCTCGATATCGCCGTAAGCGGTGCTTGTTACGATATTCATGTCTGCGCTCGGAACATCCGTTGTCTGATATGCCGACTCGCGAAGCACCTCAGCCATCATTGCAACACCCTTGTTGTCAATAGCAACCGCGCTCCAGCCTGCCGGCTTAACACCGATAAGCGCACCGGAATTAACTGCAAGGTTTTCGCCGTTTTTCGAATCAACATTAACAAGAGTAAAGCCGTCAATGTCAATCGGACACCAGCCATAGCCTGCACCGCTTCCCTCAAACGCGAAGATAAAGGGAGTTTCTGCGCTCAGCTTGAACGTGTAGCTGTACTTTGTCCACTTGGAGGTGAGCATGATATTGTTTGCGTTATTGGGGTCTGCCGGTCCCGATTTAACGGAGGAAATAATCGGCACCTGTGTTGTTCTTTCCGCACCTATGAAGAGACGGAGAAGTGCCGCAGGGTTTCTGCCCTTAACCGAAGCATTTATATAATCTGCTGTACGTGCATAGAATGTGAGCTTATATGTACCGGCAGGAAGTGTTGCTTCCTTGTTTTCGTAAACGAGACGGTCCATATTGTTGTCGCGGTTATATGCGTGAATATAGCTGTTGGAAGCCGCGCTGCCCGTTCCGATTTCTCCCGTCTTTTCATCGAGAACATCGTTTACGACCTCGAGCTCCTTACCGCCCATCTTCCAGGGAGCGTTATATCCAAGCTCCTCTGCCTCTTTTCGCTTGAGCATCAAAAGCGACATGATAAAGCCGCTGTTAACGCTACTGAGTGAAACCCGTCTTTCAATCAAGAGATATTCAAGGTCCTTCATATCGAGAACAGTGCTTGAATCAAGCTTGAAAACAATGTCACTGTGCTTAAAATCGCCTGACATAAAATCAAGAACAAACGTGACCTCACGCCATTCGGTTGTAAGCTCTACAGATGAGTCACCGTTCAGCGTTAAAAGCTGTGTATCGCCGGCATATGCAGTAAGCACAGCACTTCCGCCTGTTGCAAAATCGTATTCTCCAAGACGCAGTGAAGCGGTTATATTGTAGACTCCCGGTTCAAACACCTCATCACTGACGCTCGAAACAGTCGTCGGATTTGAGGTTGTCGGATTAATACGCGAGAAAGCGTCGGGTTCAAGTATAACCTGCTCTCCAACACCCCAATTTACTGTTGCGGTGTTTCCGGTTTCATGCCAATTTGAAATGATATTTTCTGTGATGACCTCCTCGCCGGTTCCATTGTTTATAAGCGAGAGTCCGTCAATATCAATCGGGAGATAGGTTGAGTCTCCGCTGTCGGAGCGAATAAACATGAATACAGTGTGCTTGCGGTCAGCTCCCGGTGTGACGGGGATACTGAACTCCGTCCAGTCATCATTAAGAGTGAGCTTGCCGAGAGGTGTCGCCATGTACCATTCATAAACGTCAAGCTCGAGATATCCACCGTCAACTGCATTGGTGGCATTTTTGGGTGCAAGCGTTCTCGCTCTGAATGAAAGCGTATACTGCGAGGTTGCGGAAAGTGCTGCGCCAAGCTGACGGAAGGTTATCGCCGCCGCACTGTCCTCAGTGTCCAGCGGAACATGAATATAACTGCCGTCAAGCGAGGTGTCATCATAAAGAAGGACAACGCCCTCTTCGCTTTCAAGTTTTTCGTCGATTGTAGCTTTACGTTCAAATTTTACATTCTTAAAATCGAGAATTGTCGCGTCTGCATCAAAAGCAAAACCGATATCCTTAAGTGAAGCCGGGCTGTTAACACTGATAAGAGCTTCGGCATATGTCCATTCTGTATTAAGCGCAAATGTATCGATAACAGCACCGTTTACACAGATGTCAAGTTCGCCTGCGCCGGAATTTGCGATGTCATATTCGCTAAGGCGGAAGCTTCCCGAAACGAGATACTGTCCTGCTTCAAGTGTGTTATCATCAGTCGAGTATATCTTCGTGTCTGCCGCAGTACGCACATCCGCACGGGAATATGAATCGGTTTCAACTGCGCTGTGTATTTGCTTGCCGGGATTAACAGAGCTCCATGTTACCGTATAGGCATTTTCGCTTGCGTGCCAGCTTTGAATGAAATCCTCTGTTATAATCTCCACGCCGGCACTGTTTACAACCGAGAAGCAGTCTAAATCAAACGGCAGGTAGCTTCCATTAACTGCGGTACGGAAAAAGCCGAAAACAATATTCTTCTGGTTGCCGGCAAGGGTGATCGGAATACTGTATTCCTTCCATTCATCACTCAAGGTAACAGAACCGAGCGATGTTCCGTACCATCCGTATATGTTAAGCTTGGAGCTTGAAGCGTCACTTGCCGGTGTGCTTCTTGCCTTAAACGAAAGCGTATATGTGCCTGCTGGCATCTTGGGATTCTCTGCGCTTTCGCCATCCTCACGGTAGGTTATGCCGCTGACCGTCGCATCTGTTGTGGCAGGAACATGGAGATACCAGCCGCCATCCGGAATTTCATTATATTCGGTAACATTACCGTCCTCGATCGTCCAGTTTTCATCGTAAACACCGGTACATTCAAGGCTTATATCTTTATAATCAAATGAAGTAAGTCTGTCAACCTCAAATTTAAGCTCAGACATTTTGACAGCCGAGGGGATTTCAAGGTAAACTGCCACGTCGCTCCATTCGGTAAGCCCAAGCTCGGCACTTCCGACGAGTGTTTCACCGTTATAGATATTCAATGTTGCAGTGTTGCCAAAATCAGTGACTGTGACCTTATCGCTTGCAAATGTAACCGTTGAATGGTCAAAAATATTAAGACGGAACGAGCCCGAAAGTCTGTATTTACCGGGCGCAAGCATTTCACTGTCCGAACCGACAAGTGCCACGGTTTCGCCGAGTCCGTACTTTGAAATAACGGTCTGCGAGTTTATAACGCCGCCAACATTGTATTCGCTTTCGGTCGTCGGGAGCACAATGCGCGAATAAACCTCATCAGCCTTGGTAATCTTTGTTGCCTTGCCGCCAAGGTCTGTGCGCCAATTTGCGGGAGGTGTTATCGGCTCGCCAATTTTTTGACCGGATGCATTAAGCTCGACAAATGTAACCTTGTCAATGTCAACGGGTACGATATCCTCAGCTCCGTCTGACGGACGAGTG
>JAZNFB010000305.1:0-5537 GCA_045588895.1 Candidatus Flemingiibacterium sp. | reverse complement strand
AGCTGGAAGGGATAATTCCACGCCGAGAAGATCATAACAAGTCCGCGAGGATGGCGTACCTTACAGCTTGTCGCAGGGAGCATATAAAACGGAGTGCAAACCGGCTTTGGCGTGTTCCATGCTCTGAGATTACGAAGCGCGAGATTGAGCTCCTGCTCGACCATTCCGACCTCTGTGATATATCCTTCGCGGTGAGATTTTCCGAGGTCTGCGCGAAGTGCATCGAGGATAAGCTCCTCATTGTCGCGGATCATGATTTTGAGATTTATAAGAAGCTGACGGCGAAAAGCAATATCGCGCGTTTTTCCGGTATTATAAAACTCACGCTGTGCGTTGATTATTTTCTGAAGATCTGCGGCTACAGCCGTTCTTCCTGTTCGGTTATTTCTGGTGGATTTGGTTGTACTCATGACAGTCCTCCGTATTAGTGTAGACTTTTCCTAATTACATTATATACCATCAAATGTTAAAAAAGCAACCCCCTTTGGCATATTTGTTATGAATTTGTTTGAATTATTTTTGAAATTATTGTTTACAAGAAGAAATATGATGTCGGAACGAGACGGATGAGGGTTAAAGCGTTACAGATGAGGCGTCGAAGCACGCTAAAAAATATATTTCACGTCCCGTTGACATTATCGTGATTTTGTGGTAGAATAATATAATACAAACTTGCACGAGAGGAGAGCGTTACCGTGAGCGATAAACCGAAAAACCTTAATGACATCGATAACTTTTGGGATCTTGACAGCCTGCTCCCGAAAAAACGCCCGGTCACACCCTCATACCGTCAGCCGAACACCGATACAGTCGAGCTGACCGTCGGTGACGATACCGCAAAAAAATCGGATGGCACGCCTATACCTTCGCAGTCTGAAATACACTATCACGTAAACGGCGGCAAACACGTCAGCGCACATGAGGCGGCACGCAGGCTTAACGAGATTTCAATGCGTGAGCGTGCCGAGAGATACCGTTCAAAGCCGCTCGATCCGTATCTGATATATGAGCCCGAAAGCCGACTCATAAGGCGTGTCGAGGTTTCAAAATGGGAGTCTAAATTTAACTTTTACGAAAGCTTTCGTACCGATGCAAAACGTCTTTGGTCACGTGAGGGTGTAAAATGTGAGCGTGCTTCGTTTTTCTCCTATGTGCCGCAGTACAGTCAGCTTAAGTATTCACAGATGAAATGGTACCTCTGGTGGCGTGAAAACGTCAGAGGGGGCACATATCTGCGCACCGACTTCTGCTATATTTTGCTCTATATTTATGAAATACTCAACTGTCCCGATATGATTTCCCCCGAGGACGGTCTCAATACCCTTTGCGATATCTGGCTTAACTACCGCACGGAGCATCGCCGTATTGACAGCTATCTCTGCGACTGGCTCTGTGACTATTGCCTTATAAATAAGCTCTCCTGCCCGACAAAAAAGCTCGAGCCCATTCTCGGCGATATCGTTTCAATCGCCAATTTTCGCGAGTTTTACATGGACACGACAGACACACACAGTGCAGCCGCAAATATCCTCTCTCATTCTTCAACCTATGATTGGCGAAAAAGCCGGTATGTCACCGAGGAAAATATACACCTTTTTGCAAAGCATATCCGCGGTGCATTCGATAAGGTGTGGGATGAGGTGCTCTCAGGCGGAAGCGACGGAAATGCAACTGTCTGCAAGGAGCTTCGCATTGAGCGTACCGCCTATGAGGGCGCACTTTGTGTCTATGATATGAAGCGTACACTCGTTATCGAATACATCTCATATACTCGCTCACCGAAGTTCCGTTTCATCGTCACTGACATTATAAAATACAGCGAAAACCGCATCAGAATGGTGCTCGGCATTAAATCGAGACTCAAAGCAAGTGACCTTTCTGATAGGCTACGTCAATGTATTGATGAATATTTTGATAAAAATTTACCTGCTCCGAAAAAAGTGCATCAAAAAAAGCCACAGTATGCCGAGGTGAATGAATACGACAAGCTCTATGAGCCGGAGACACGTGAATTTTCGCTCGAAAACGCACTTAAGATCGAAGAAAGCTCATGGAGCACCACCGAAGTACTGACCGCCGCATTTATAGATGAAGTTCCCGAGCCGATAGAGGAAACACCTGTGGAAAGTACACCCGTAGCGTCTCTGACGGACAGCGAGGACGAGTTTGAAATTCTCATAAAATCGCTTGATACCGAAGCAAGAGAAGCTATGACACTTCTGATAAACGAAAACGAAAACGGCATATCGGAAGCGGCAAAAAAGCTTGGCATACTTGCAGATGCTCTCGCTGACAAAATAAACGAAGCCGCATACGACACAATCGGCGACACGGTTATTGAGCCAACAGAGCGAGGTTACCGCATTATAAACGATTACAAAGGAGATCTTGAAAAATGGCTGAAATGACACAGCGTATCCCGAAAAGAATACTCACGAGCCTTCTCGCCTCAATCTCCGCAGGTGTTGTTCCGCGTATGGGAGCGCCGTATATCGCAATCGGACGAAGCGAGGAAATCGAAGCACTTCTCTCCGATCTTGAGGCTGTCAGTGACGGTGGCGGCTCGATGCGCTTTATAATCGGTAAATACGGAAGCGGCAAGAGCTTTCTTATACAGCTTGTACGCGGTTTTTCGCTTGAACGGGGATTTATCACGGCAGACGCGGATCTCTCGCCTGAACGACGTATCTGCGGTGCAAAGGGTACGGGAATTGCAACCTACCGTGAGCTGATACGCAATCTCGCCGCAAAATCATCACCTGACGGCGGTGCACTGCCTCAGATAATCGCAAAATGGCTCTCCGACCTTCAGTCTGAGGTTGCCGCAGAGGGACATGAGGTTGGTTCGGAAGCGTTCATAAAGGAGCTTGGCGCACGTATATATTCGCGGACGCGTGAGCTTGAAGCACAGATCGGCGGCTTCGATTTCGCAACCGTTTTAGTGCAGTATTATAAAGCATATATGGACGGTAATGAGGAGAAAAAATCGGCGTGTATGCGCTGGCTGAGAGGCGAATATTCAACCAAGACCGAGGCAAAAAATGCTATAGGTGTTCCGCTCGGCGGTATTATTGATGATGACAACTGGTATGAATACATCAAGTTGCTTGCAATCTTTTTCAGGAAGATAGGATATCGCGGATTTGTTGTGTTCATTGACGAATGTGTCAATCTTTATAAAATTGCAAACCGTATTTCGCGTGAAAATAATTATGAAAAGTTGCTTTCCATGTTCAATGATACACTGCAGGGTAAAGCCGAGGGACTTGCGCTCATTTTCGGCGGCACACCGCAGTTTCTTGAGGATACACGCCGCGGAATCTTTTCATATGAGGCACTTCGCAGCCGACTTTCGGACGGACAGTTTGCAAAGGCAGGCTTCAAGAATTTAATTGGTCCAGTGATAAGACTTCGCCGACTTTCGGACGACGAGCTTTTTGCGCTGATTTCACGCATAACGTCACTTCATGCGCAGAGTCATTCGTGGCAGCCGAGAGTTACAAACGAGGACCTTGCGGCGTTCTTGAAAATCTGTCTTGAGCGTGCCGGTGCGGACACGATGATAACACCGCGCGAGATAATACGTGATTACATGACGGTTCTTAACATTCTTCTGCAAAATCCCGACACGACGTTTGCGGATGTTATCGGAAGCGGAATTGTCACCCTTGCACACGGCGAGGATGATGAGGATTCCGTCATCGTGGACAGCGACGGCAAGGTGCAGATAAAAACTGATTTTTCGATAGAGGATATTGAGCTATAATCTGTGAGTCCTTGGAAATATGTCGAACATTATGTGTAAACTGCATAAAATATTTTAGTAAATTTTGGCGTGTCCTGTTTTTTCGAATATTATTGACAAATCATACCAATTCGTGATATGATATATACAGGGAGCAGAAAAGATAAAAAGCTTTCAACAGCACAAAACTATTATCACATTTCTTGGTTAAATAGGAGGAAATATTATGAAGAAAATTATTACCACCATCTTGCTTGTATGCTTTGCAATGACAATTCTGTCGGTTGCACCTGTATTCGCCGCAGACAATGCAAACAACGAGGTTCTCATCGGTACACCTAACATCGACGGTTTTGTTGATGACATCTTCAAGGAGTCCCTCACCATCGTATATGACGGTTCGGCTGAAAAGAATGTTGCGAATAACGGTGAATGGCTTGATGCAACCGCTACCTTCTATGCACTTTACGATGATATGTATGTTTACCTCGCAGCTATCGTAAAGGACGACGACGTTGTTTCCGCCGGCAGAAATTATATTCTTAATAATTTCAATCCCTACAAGAACGACTGCGTTGAATTTCGTCTCAATTTTGGCGGCAACGGAAATTCTGCAACCTTCTTCAAGGTTGGTGTTGACGCTTACGGAATGAGAAAGTACACCATCCAGAGTGAGGTTTGTGACATCTCAAGAGTAATTACATACTCACAGCTTACCGAAGACGGTTACATGATCGAGGTTGCTGTTCCGCACAGTCTTACCGATGACACCAATCTCCCGCTTGTAGGTGAGCTTGGACTCAAGCATTGGCTGTGGGATTTGCACGCAGATGCAGAAGGTGTGAACGATCCCATTGAGGGAACGGATGCTGTTCAGTATTCGATATCGGTTGACGGCGAAGGCTGCGGCGACTGCGCATTCTATAAGCTGTCTGATCAGAGAGTAACCGGCGAACCCACTCCCACTCCCGAAACAGAAGCTCCCGAAACAACAGAAGCTCCTGAAACCGATGCTCCCGAGACGGATGCTCCCGAGACAGAAGCTCCTGAAACCGACGCTCCCGAGGCAGATGACAACGAAGCTGAAGAACCCAAGGATGACGACACTGAAAACAAAGCTGACGCTACCGAAACCACCAATGGCGAAGGCAATGGCGGCAATGGCGGTATTCCCACCGTCGCTATCATTGCAATCGTTGCGGCAGTTATAGTTATTATCGGTATTGCAGTCGCTCTCAAAAATAAAAAATCATAATAAATCAGTATAAATTTTCTGCCCTCAAGTATCAGCCGTATAATACGGTCAATTCCTTGTTACGCTTTCCGAACTGTGATATACAGTGTATTTATAGTATAATTTAACGTATCCAAGGAAAAGTTACTTAACAAATATCACCGCATACGGTATTAAAAGAAGTTGCATCATTTCTCCCGGTAATTAAAGACGTTGAGATTTGATGCAGCTTCTTTGTGTCTGATATTCATAAATTGGCGATACTTGATATACCCCTCAATTATAAGCACACAAGGAGGCACACCATGACCGATAACGAGATATTTTACCGCTTCTCACCGTTCATACAGGATTTCATATACCGCAACGGCTGGCATGACCTTCGTGCTGTGCAGATCGCCGCGGCACGTGTGATTTTCGAAAGCGAAAGCAATCTTCTCATAACCTCCTCCACGGCATCGGGCAAAACCGAGGCAGCGTTTTTTCCGATACTTTCACAAATGTGCGAAAATATGCCACATAGCGTCGGTGTACTCTACATTGCACCGCTTAAAAGCC
>JAZNFB010000304.1:0-2719 GCA_045588895.1 Candidatus Flemingiibacterium sp. | reverse complement strand
TCATCTCCCTGCTTGAGATTTGCATATTTGTACGCAATTTCAAAGCCTGCGGTTGCATTCATAACGAAGGTTGATGTGTCTGTTCCAAGATAAGTGTTGCACGCTTCTTCTGCCTTGGCAACCTGATTTCCGAGCGAAAGCTTACCCGGAGGAGTTGCAAGCGAATCAAGCTTTTTAACCTGCTGCCAAACAGCCTCAAGCGCATCCTCGTATTCCTTTCCTTCGCCCTGCATCAAAAAGCGTATAATTTCCATAAGGTCGTGTACATTGTAATTCTCGCCGACCGCCGCCCACGGTACTTTTGTTGCACCTGTGTTGTATCTGAAATCGGTTGTTTGCTTTGACATTTTTGTATACCTCCCAATATAAATTTAAAATTCGGGTTGATAGCTTTGCGCTCTCTCTTCCCAATATATTTTTCTGACTTCGATATTCTTTATTTTAATCACCGTTGAATAAGGCGAAAATCCGACGTGTCCTCCGATGATGGGATCAAGGTTATCGACCATTTCCAATATGAGCTTGTCGTCGATAATGAGAAAGCTGTGTCCCTTTATTGCTCCGGTTGTGATGCGTATCTCCTTGCCGGGGGTGTAACTGTAAAGCGGAGTCAGTACACGAAGCTCATCCTCGGGGAAACGCTCGATGCCGCATTTGTGCTCATACCAGCCGTTGACGCCGGATATGTATGCTTTTTTAAGATAGTTTTTTTCGTCGTCCCATGTGACGCAGTAAACGGCGTTGAGGTCTCTTGTTGCCGGCAGTACGCTTGAAGCGGTGAAGCTTAACATAACGTCTGCGTCGAAACGCTCACGGCTCAGTAATATTCCGCCCTTGTTATCGGGCTCACTTCCGACAAGATAACCGTTTTCATATTTCCAGCTGCCGCCCTTATCGTCCCATATGTCACGCCAATTTTCATCGGGCGTATACGAAAGCAGTATCTCAGAGGCATCCGTGACGATTTTTTTATTTAACAGCAAAATTTCCTTTTCCATGCCATACGCTCCTTAATAGCTTTATCCACTATAATTATACCAAATTACGGCGGATGATAAAAGATGTTGGTTTCCTTTGTTTTTTAAATATAGTTCGTTTTTCGGAAAAATATTGACAAAAAATCCTCGTTGGTTTATAATGGTGATACGGTAATAATGACTTGGAGAAAAGGCTATGATAATAAATTACGATATTGAAAAAATAAATCGCACACTGCAGGATTTTTATAATGCAACGGGAATTGAGATCGGTTTGCTCAAGCCTGATTTCACTCCCGTTTCGGACCGGACTCCGGGAAATGTACGCTATTGTCGGGCCGTACAAAGCACTGCGGCAGGGAAGAGCGCCTGCTGTCACTCGGATGAACAGCTTCTTGAAAAAAGCAGAAAAAGTAAAAAAAACGAGATGGCGATATGTCATGCAGGCTTACTCAACGTGGTTGTTCCTCTGCTTTATGAGGATATGATTATCGGATACATAATTTTTGGACGAATGAGGGCAACGGAAGAGGCGCTTGACATATCAAGGCTTGAGGGAAAGGCGTTTGCGGAAAATCCCGATTTGCAAAAATATTACAGCGAGATACCGTATTTTAGCGGGTCGAAGATCGAAAGCGTTTCAAATATTGCGATAATGCTTGCAAAATATATACTTCTGCAGAATATGTTAAAGCCGACGTTTGCAAGCAGTGTTCAGCGTGCACTTGAATTTATCAATGCTAATCTTTATGAGGAGCTGTCAATTGCCGAAATATCGAAAAAGACGAACACATCCAAAAGTGTGCTTTACAAGAATTTTCATGTGCTTTTCGACTGCACCGTCAGCGAATATATAAAAATGAAACGGGTTGAAAAATCACTTGAGCTTCTCCTGCAGAGCGAGATGTCAATCGAGGAGATCTCACAGAGGGTTGGCTTTGCAAGCGCATCCTATTACAGCAGAGTGTTCAAGGCGCAGATGGGAGTTTCGCCTCGTGAATACAAAAAGGCGCAGACGGCGAGAAAATAACGGCTTGTTAATTTTCACAATAAAATCCATCTCCAATTGTGATAATTACACGAAAAAATACTTGACCTTTAAAAAGAGGAAATGTTCATTCAATAACAGCTTGTTTCGATATTTACAGAATATTTGACCTGTGATAAAATATAATTGCGCAATATAACTATATCGGTATGTTCGCCGGTGAAATTTTTCGATTTTACAGTGGACTGTACCGAAAATAATTTTTTAAGGAGATGGAACCATGAAAAAGCGTATTTTGGCAATGTTATTGGCTATGATGCTTGTGATTTCGGGCGTACCCGCTATCGTAAGTGCTGCTGATGACACCCAGGCGGCAGGTGTTAACGGTGCTGCTTGGTCAGACAATGTTTCCACAGTCGATGACGGACTCGATGACGGAAGGAATATCTTCATGTATACAATGCAGACCGTTATTCGGACTGTATGATATATGAGGACAAGGAAACTATGATGGAGACCGGAAAGACGTATAAGCTTTCGTTCTGGTACAGAACTGTACCGACAGTGAACTGGCCTAACACTGACAGCGAGGGCAACGGAATCCGTGAGCTTCGTATTTTCGCTACAGATACAAATGAGAGCCTGAATGCTAAATATCCGTTAACGGGTAACGTAGCAACCGGTTGGGGTAAGGCATTTATAGCAACTACGGAATGGACATATGCAACCATCATGATCACCCCCGAAACCGCGA
>JAZNFB010000303.1:0-3228 GCA_045588895.1 Candidatus Flemingiibacterium sp. | reverse complement strand
GTAGGAACCTGCGGCGAGCTGGGTCCTGTTCCCCTCGAACTTACGCTAAGTTCGAAGCGCAACACAAAGAGATTTGATGTATCTTTATATTTCGCGGATAAAAGTTACTTTTGTGCCCAAAAGCGAAGAAAGCGTTTTTTCGAAATGTGATGCTTCGAACTTCGTATCATCCGAAGGGGACAGACACCAACGTTGGCACGATGGTTTCCCTCCCCCTCGGGTTCTCCCTCTTTCCTTTGCCTGCGCTCGACTTGCGCTCAGTTCGCCTTCGGCTCACAATTCGCTTTGATACTTTTACCGTTTGCCCTGCCAGCTTTGCCGGCATCATGTGCTTCTTTGTTTCTTTTGCCGGTGCAAAACGCCGCACTACGGCGGCTGAAGTTAGTTGGCGGTGTAAAAAATCAGCGACAGATTTACTGCCGCCGACTTTCATATTCACTTCAAATAATCAACCGCTGTCTCAGCGATGGACTTAAGTGCACCGTCCTCAAACGGAACCTCAATATCGGCAACTCCACAGAGTCCGACAAAGGTTTTCTTTCCACCCTCGCAAACGAACTTGTAGTAACGCTCCCATGCATCCTTGTAGTCCTTCTGCGACATACTCCAGAATTCGAGCGATACCGTCTGCGCAAGGCAGTAATCGATATAATAGAAAGGATAATGATAGATGTGAAGCTGTCTCTGCCAACCGCGTCCGTTGCCGTAAAATTCAACGTCACCAAACTGCATATACGGACGGTATATCGCCTCAAGCTTCAGCCATTCCTCATGACGTTCTGCCGGAGTAAGCTCAGGATTATCGTAAACGATATGCTGGAAGTGGTCAACCATACAGCCGTACGGAATGAAGATAAGCGCAGATTCAAGGTGCATATACTTTGCCCTGTCCGTATCATCACCATAGAAAAGATGTAACCATTTCCATGCGAAAAATTCCATCGACATTGAGTGACATTCGCAGGATTCCATCGTCGGCTGTGCTGTGTCCATAAACTCAAAGTTACGTGTCGTATAGCCTGCAAATGCGTGACCTGCCTCGTGAGTCAGAACGTCAACATCGCCCGATGTGCCGTTAAAATTCGAGAAGATGAACGGAGCCTTATATTCGGGGAACTCGGTGCAGTAACCGCCAACCGCCTTACCCTCTTTTGCAACAAGATCAAGCAGTTCGTTATCATACATAAAGTTGATAAACTCCGCGGTCTGGGGTGACATTTCCTCATACATCTGCTTACCTGCCGCCATAATGTCATCCGGCGTACCCATCGGCTTCGGGTTGCCCTCCTTGAAGCTGAACGGATCATCGTAAATACACATTGTTTCGGAAGTGAGACCGATCCGCTCTGCCTGACGGCGTTTTAATTCCTTGACTATCGGAACAAGCTCCGTAACGACCTGACGGCGGAAGTTTGCAACCATTTCGGGGTTATAGCAGTTACGTGTACGGCGCAGATATGCAAGCTCGGTGAAATTCTTGAAGCCAAGCTTCTTTGCGATTGTTGTACGAACCTTTACAAGCTCGTCAAAGATACGGTCAAGCTCTTCTGCGTGTGACATATAGAAGCCGCTTTCCGCCTTGTATGCCGCATGACGCATCTCACGGTCGGGATGCTCCTTATATGCGCCGAGCTGTGAAATATTGAGAGTCTTGCCGTCGAAATCGATTTTTGCGGATGCGATGAGCTTCTGATATTCGCTGACAAGCTTATTTTCCATGCCAAGCTCCTCGATAACCTCGGGCGAGAACGTCTTCAGTGACATTTCGAGGTTAATGAACATAAGCTCGCCGACGACCTTTTCAATCTCCTTACGGAAAGGCGACGCATAGAGTGCAAGCGCAAAATTCTGCGAATGTTCTGTAAATGCAGGGAGATTTGTGTCGTAAAACTCCTTTTCTGCGGCGTAATATTCGTCACGTGTGTCAATTGAGTTGCGGACGTGTACAAGCGAGATCATCGTCTGTGCGTGAACGCTTAATTTCTCCTGCTCACGGACAATTTCAATTACAGTATCCGCATCCTTGGCATTCTTAACCTTCTCGGTCAGAATGTCAAATTCTTTTCCGAGCGCTTCCAAATCAATGCGCTCATAGGGCATATCCTTGAATTTCATTGTGGTTACCTCCAAAATACTTATTTAAATAACAATACGTTGTGTGCCGTCACCTGTCACATAGTGCTTTTTCGCGCCGAGAATATCCATCCATTTGCGTGTCAAGCCCGAGCCGTAAAGACGGAGCCGTCCCATACGCTGAAGCTTTTGCGTATTCGAGATGTATTCGGGAATTTCCGGCTCGTTATAAAGCCAATCGGGAGCACACCAGATACATTCCTCCGGCATTATTTCGGCGTAAACCTCCATGCCGACGTTCATGTGTCCGTGATGCGCCATCTGAACGATATCCGCCTTCAAAAGGTGTCTCGATTCACGAAGCAGCATATCTCCGCCCTCTGCACCGAGATCGCCAAGGAAAAGCACGGTCTTATTTGGTGTCGTCACTTTGAAAACAAGCGAGGAATCATTAACGGGATTGGTGTTCATTCCCTCATGACGGGTGTAAATGAAATCAATTTTCAATTCATCCACCATTATTGACTCGCCCTGCGTGACGATATGCGTTCTATCCTTAATTTTCGGGAGCACCTTGTTCCATGCAGGAATCATTTCGTCAAGGTCACGCTTGTAATAATCGTAATCTGGGACGTTGCGGTTGTTTATCATCTCGTCATACGGCAGGAAATTATAATATACCGTGCCGATATCGAAATCCGCCGCACCGTTTTCCTCAAGCTCACAGACAAGTCCCGAAATGTGATCCTCATGCGGATGCGTTAATATCCACGCCGAGATGTGGCGTCCTCCGATACATTCCTTAAGACTTGGCATATCCTCTCGCCGTCCGCCGTCAATAACGATAACATTATCTTCACGGGTGACGATAACGATGCCCATCATATATATGCTCGTTTCCTTTAGGGCATAGAGCACCGTTTCGGGATTTTTCATATCAGTTTCCTGCCTTGTAATAGTTAATGAGACAGCCGGAGAGGATGATCGTGCGCTCGTCATCGGTAAGCTCGCCCATTCTGAGGGTTATCGGCTTAACGCTTCCGTCAGCTTTGATGATATAAGCGGAAAACTCATATTTAGCCGCTTCAACGGTCTCACGCACACCGGGAACATAAATGTGGTCGCCAACTGCAAAATCGTCAGCACCGTCAAAAA
>JAZNFB010000302.1:0-3584 GCA_045588895.1 Candidatus Flemingiibacterium sp. | reverse complement strand
GCGCAGCCCACGGTAATAACAAAGGGAATAACCGACTTGCCGGAAAGGCCTACCTTCTTGAAAACAGGATCGAGAACGACGGCTGCACGGGACATATATCCGCAGTCTTCTAAGAGAGCAATGAGGAAATACATTACCATAACAAGAGGTAAGAATCCAACAACAGCAACCACACCGCCGATAACACCGTCAACAAGAATAGCGGAAACCAGAGGATTGGCATTTTCAAGCAGACTGCCAACCCATCCTTGGAACATCTCTAGCAGAGGAACAAGTCCGGGGATAAAGGTGTCGCCCACTTCTACGCCGTCGGCAATCCAAGTGCCGAGTGTGGTTTGCGAAATATAGAATACAAGGAACATAACAGCGGCAAAAATCGGAATACCGAGCCACTTATTCGTGAGAACGGCATCAATCTTATCGCCGATATTCTTGTTATTTGCAAGTGTCTTGCGAGTTTCAACCTCTTTCACGATGCCGTTTACAAACTCAAAGCGTTTGCGGTCAGCGGCTTCAACAACCGACTTGTCGGTGAGGTCAATATCGCCCTGTATGTAAGGGGCAACCTGTCCTTTGCTTGCGTGTGTAATAGCGGCTTCGATAAGAGCCTTCAAACCATCTGCAGAAGTAGATACGGTTTTCACAACGGGACAGCCAAGCTTTTCAGAAAGAGCATCAGCATCAATTTTGTTGCCTTTCTTCTTGCCGATATCACTCTTGTTCAGAGCAACAACAACAGGAATTCCAAGCTCTAAAAGTTGCGTGGTGAAGAAAAGGCTGCGGTTTAAATTGTTCGCATCTACGATGTTGATGATTACATCGGGATTTTCGTTCTTTACGTAAGAACTTGTAATACTCTCCTCACTTGTAAAGGGTGACATAGAGTATGCGCCGGGAAGGTCAACGGCAGTAATCTGCTCACTTCCTGCATACGCTTTCTTAATAGGGTGTTCTTTTTTGTCAACGGTAACACCTGCCCAGTTGCCGACCTTCTCATTTGAGCCGGTTAGAGCATTATACATCGTTGTCTTACCTGAGTTTGGGTTGCCTGTTAAAGCAATTCTCATTGGTTTCTTCCTCCTGCTTCTTAACTTTATATAAATCCTATCGGATAAAGTTACGTATTCAGTTAGCCGCCGCTAACTGATGGGTTAAAAAAATAAGCCGACGCCTATTCTTTTAGATAACAATGGCTTCTGCCAGCTGCTTATCAATGTTATAGCGGCCATCCTTAATTGAAACGGTGCAGCCGCCTTTGCGGTGAGCAATAACGGTGATGGCTTCTCCGCTGTAGCAACCGAGAGAAAACAAAAAAGCGTTCAGTTCTTCGTCGTTGGTATCTATCTGCTGAATGATATATTCTTTTCCCTCTTTCGCTTCTCTTAAATTCATACACGTCACCGCCTGATGCCATCGGTTAGCAGCGGGTAACCGATGGGTTAAAATATAGTTAGCCGTGGCTAACTATATAAAATTATACGCAATTTTTTTTACTTGTCAAGAGGTAGTTGAAATTTTTTGAACTTTCGTGTCAGCTACTCTCTCCTTTTCGTTGATTTTGCGTTTGTTCTATGGTATTATATAAGGAAAAGAATGATACTATGCATTTGGGAGAGTAATTTATGGCATTAAAACCTTCAGACGAAATGTATATAGAAACTATCTATATCCTTCACCGGCAGAAAGCTAATGTTCGTTCTATTGATATTGCAGAGCATATGAATTATTCAAAGCCAAGCGTCAGCCGTGCTGTCGGCCGCTTAAAGCAGGAAGAGTTCATAACGATTGATGATAGCGGATATATCACTCTTACCGACAAGGGGCTTGTTTTTGCTCAGAAGATATATGAACGCCATACCGTATTGAGCAAGGCTCTTATGCTGCTTGGGGTTGATGAAGATACCGCAAGCGAAGATGCCTGCAAGATAGAACACGTTATCAGTGAAAAATCTTTTGCAACCATTAAAAAACACTTGGAAAGGCATCAAGGTTAAGCATATCGTTTTTCGTGCAATGAGGAATATATCAGCCGTGTATAGGTTTCCTTCATTTTTCAGAAATTCCCGTAAATGGGCAGACGATATACGCTAAGAAAATTTTTGCGAGGATTGTCTTTATATGGAAATCAGAATAAGAAATATGATGGCTCGTGACAAGGATGCCGTTTTTGAAATGATGCAAGCCTTTTACGCTTCCCCGGCAGTATTCACCGATGGCTCGGACGAAATTTTTCTGGCTGATATCGGGGTATGCCTAAGTGACAGCCCTTATCTGGAAGGCTATGTTTTTGAATTTTCGGGGGAAGCTCACGGATACGCTATGATCGCGAAAAGCTTTTCTACCGAATTTGGAAAGCCATGTATATGGATCGAGGATCTCTACATCCAAGAAGAATACCGCGGCGTGGGAATTGGACGGACTTTTATGAATTTTATCGCAGAAAAATACACCAATTGTATTTTTCGTCTCGAGGTGGAGGCTGAAAACGAAAGAGCTGTCAGGCTTTACGAAAGCTGTGGCTTCACCACGCTCCCCTATATGGAAATGAAAAAATGACTTTACATGCAAAACAGGCGCAGATCTTATTTCGCGCCTGTTTTTTATTTGTGCCGACATGTCGGATAAGCTTTCTTCGGGTTGAAAAAAGGGAGGCAAGCATCGCTCACCTCCCGAAAGGGGTAAAAAATGTAACTTGGTTTATTAGCCGAAGTATCTTGCGAGGAGTCCTTCAAATGCCTTGCCGTGTCGAGCTTCATCACGAAAAAGTTCATTTTTCCCAGTATTTAAGCCACTTTTTGAAAATTACACACCTTGACGCACACTAAAAGCAATTCTGAGCTAAAATTTTTTCGATATGAGGAAAAATGA
Source organism: Candidatus Flemingiibacterium sp. (assembly GCA_045588895.1). Taxonomy (GTDB): domain Bacteria; phylum Bacillota; class Clostridia; order Oscillospirales; family CAG-272; genus Flemingiibacterium. The sequence continues at coordinate 716 of JAZNFB010000302.1, read as the reverse complement.
AGTCTATCATCTCTCATATATCTGCTCATCGAACTTGAATTTATTACATATTTTTGTCATTTGACCGCTGTCTTACTATATAAATAATACTTAAAACCATACAAGGTATAAAAGATAAAAACCCTACAATCTCTGAAATGAGCACAAATAAATATCTGCCGTAGGATACTTCAGTCCATATTCCGTGTGATGACAAATAATAGTGCCCTGATTGATATAATTCATAATCATTAGATGCATTATGCAAAGCACTACCACCGAATATAAATCCTATAAAAAGGCCATAAGAAAAAAGAAGACAAAATATGCAAGATAGCAATCCTATTACATCTTTTTCCTTAACTAACTTAATAATTCCTCGAATGCACAAAAGCCAAAAGACAGCAAAAATAAAATAACCAAAAGTCATAACTAACATTTCACTTCCTTTTGTGATTCTTCAATTAAATTATATCACATATTTCTCATAAAGTAAATATATTAAGGTCGGTCTTAAAAGTTTTAGTTATATAAGCAAAGGACACCCACCAAAGCGGTGGATGTCCTAAAAACCCTTATTTTATGCGGTTTTTCGCTTATTTGAAATAACGGCCGAGTAAACCTTCAAATGCCTTACCGTGTCTTGCTTCATCGCGGGCCATTTCATGGACGGTGTCGTGGATCGCGTCAAGGTTGAGTTCCTTCGCCATCTTCGCAAGCTCAAATTTGCCTGCTGT